>CAWUOE010000048.1:0-13245 GCA_963923355.1 uncultured Gemmataceae bacterium
GGGAGATGTCCACCCCCACGACCCGCGAGGCGCGCCGGGCCAGGGGCACCACCAACCGCCCCACGCCGCACCCGAAGTCCAGCGCGGAGGAAGGCGAGAAACCGGGGCTGACCTTGTCCCGGATGGAGCGGAGCACCCCCTCGACATGCTGCTCGCCGGATTCGAAGAACCGGTCGCGGGCACCCGCGTCCATGACACCGCGGCGGAACTCGTCATGGATGAGGACCGCCCAGTAAGGATCTTTTTTACCCAGATTTTCCCAGTCGGCGTCGGTCGAATTGGAGTCCATGGGCCAGGTCCCCGGCAAAGGGGCCATGGTACCCCGGTCTTTCCGGACGGATCAACCCCGGGTGATCTCCGCCAGGGCACCCTCAGCGGCCTTCAGGGTCTGGTCGATCAGCGACTCATCCAGCAAGGCCGAGTTGAAAGCCGCCTCGAACTGGCTGCATGGCAGGTAGACGCCGCGGTCCATCATCGCCCAGAAGAACCGTCCGAACCGGGCGGTGTCGCTGGACTTGGCGGAGGCGTAGTCGGTGACTGGGGATCCCGTGAAGAAGAGGGTCCACATGCTGCCCACCCGGTTGATGGTGGCGGGAATTCCGAGGCGGACACAGAGGTCGCGCAGCCCATCCTCAAGCCGTGCCCCCTGGGCCTCAAGGGCGGGGTAGGGATTGAGCCGGCGCAACTCGGTGAGTGTGGCGATGCCAGCGGCCATGGCCAGGGGGTTGCCACTGAGGGTACCGGCCTGGTAGACCGGCCCGGCGGGCATGACCTTGTCCATGTATTCCAGTTTGCCCCCATAGGCCGCGACAGGCAGCCCACCCCCCAGAATCTTGCCGAGGGCGGTGAGGTCGGGGTCATCGCCAAGCAGTTCCTGGGCCCCGCCCAACGCCAGACGGAAGCCGGTCATCACCTCATCGTAAATCAGCAGGGCGCCATGACGGCGGGTCAGGTCCCGCATGGACCGTCGGAAATCCGCTGAAGGTGGGACCAAGCCCATGTTGCCCGCCACCGGTTCCACAATGATCGCGGCGATGGCGGAACCTTCCGCCTTGAAGGTGTCCTCAAGGGCCTGCGGATCGTTGTAGGGCAGGACGATCGTGTCCTGGGCGCAACCTTTGGTGACCCCCGGGCTGTTGGGAACGCCGAGAGTGGTGGCAGCCGAACCCGCAGCCACGAGCAGCGAGTCGGCGTGGCCATGGTAGCAACCCGCGAACTTGATGATTTTGTCCCGCCCGGTCACTCCGCGGGCCACCCGCAGGGCGCTCATGGTCGCTTCGGTGCCGCTGGAGACAAAACGGACTCTTTCCATCGACACCACGGCGTCAATCACCAACTCGGCCAAATGCGATTCCGCCTCGGTGGGGGCGCCAAAACTACTGCCGCGGCCCAGCGCATCGACAACCGCAGCCGTGACGGCGGGATGGCAGTGGCCCAGGATCAGTGGCCCCCACGACCCGATGTAATCGAGGTACTTGTGACCATCGAGGTCGATGAGCCAGGGGCCTTCGCCACGCTGGATGAAAAGGGGTTCACCGCCGACAGCGCCGAAGGCGCGCGCCGGGCTGTTGACACCCCCGGGGATGAGAGACTTCGCGCGGCGAAAGGCCTCGTGACTTTTGGTGCGGATCACACTGGATACGGCGTCCATTTACAAGAAATCTCCGGCTTTCCTTCTCACTTACCCAAAGGGGCGGGCAATTTGGCGCGCGCAGCCGCCACCCGATCCGCGAATCCCTTCTCGTTTTCGTAAACCGCGACCAAGCTGGCCAGACGGGCGCGGTCCGGCAGCGCGACGCCCGTGCCGCAGGCTGCGAAAATGGCATCGAAATTGGCAAGGCGCTTCTCGGGTTCATCGGCCGGCTTGGCAAGGCGGGTACGCTCCGCGCAAAAGAGGCTGAGCGCCCTGGCCAGCCTGTCCCTCGCCAGAAACTGGTCATCCAGTTGAAGCTGAAGGGAGCCCTTGGCATCATCGAAGAGCATCCAGGCAAGGGCCTTGTCACCGAACATCTCGGCCTGAACACCGCGCCAGATTTTTGCCTCCACCGGGGCTAAGGTCGCCTTTTCCGGCAGGCCACCGGTGGGCAAACGACCCGTCTCCACCGCGGTTTTCCAACGGCGGCCATACTCATCGGCCAGGGTGCCCACCAGTTTCAGGTCCGCCAAGTGCATGCCAGCCACCCGGTCCCAGGGTGGCTCCTCCGCCGCTAGGGCGGTCCAGTCCTCCGTGGCCTCGGCCAGCTTGCCTTCATCCTCGCGATCCACCGCGACAAAAGCCTTGGCAAAAATCTCGTTGGGGGCGGGTGGCTTCAGCTTGTTCTCGCGGTTGCGGACATGTTTCAGCAGGAGTCGCTGGTTTTCCATGGCCCGGGCCCAGGCATCGATCTCACGGATCCGGCGGCCCTCGGGTGAATCCTGGGATGCGGAGGCGTGGTGACGCAGATAGGTCTGCACAGGGCCATCGTCACGCAAGATCTCGCCGATGTCGTCCAGCGTTCCCTGGCGATAGAGTTGTTCGGCCTCAGCAACAAGCCGGGCGGCCGAGGGCGGACTGAACAACCACCAAAGGCCGGTGCCGGCCAGAGTGGCGATACCCAGCAGCCCCGCTATCACAAACCAACCCCTCTCATAAAAGGGGGTTTTCTTCTTCCTCCTGGAACGACCGCCCCGCAGCAGATGGGCGGCCTCCCTGTCACCGGCGTTGGGCTTGCCGGCCCCGAGCAGGGCCTTGACCCCACGGTCCTTGCGGCTGGCGCCAGCCACCTGAACGCCGGCGCTTTCCATGGCGAGCATCTTCTGCTCAATCTGCTCGAGGCTCTCCCTAACCACATCGGCATGGGGCGGGCGATGGTCCGGCTCCTTTTCCATCAGGTGGAGGATGAGGGTGTCAAACCAGACGGGAACATCGAGGACCACCGAGGAGGCGCGTGGGGGTGCCTGTTCGAGATGCATGCGGAACATCTCGACACTGGACTGGGCCTGGAACGGTTTCTTGCCGGTGAGCAACTCGAAAAGCACCACGCCCAGCGAATACAGGTCGGTGCGCGGATCGATGGTCTGGGCCTTGCATTGCTCGGGCGCCATGTAAGCGGCTGTGCCCACCGCGCAATGGGCGCTGGTGAGCTGCGTCATGTCGAGATCCTTGGCGATCCCGAAGTCAGCAAGCTTCAGAACCCCCTCCGGGGTGATCATCAGGTTGCTAGGCTTCAGGTCGCGATGGATCACCCCCTGATCATGCGCATGCTTCAGGGCGGAGCAAAGCTGCTTGCCCAGCTCGATGACCTCCTGCCAACCGAGCCTGCCTCGGCGCTCCAGCCGCTCGGAAAGGGCCTCGCCGGTCACCCGTTCCATGGCATAGTAGGGCTGCCCCTTGTGCCGGCCGACGCCGAAGAGGCGGACGATGTTGGGGTGTTTGAGCTGCTTGAGGATGCCCGCCTCACGCTCGAACCGGGCAAGGGTGGCCGGATTGGCCAGCGCGGCGCCGGCGTTCATCATCTTCAGGGCAACCTTGATACCCGACTCGTTGTGGCGCGCCAGCCAGACAACCCCCATGGCTCCCGCGCCCAACTGGCGCAGGATGGTGAAAGGGCCAAGGGCGGTGCCCTCCAGCTTGTCAGCCATGGTTGCCCCCTATTTTGGCCGGCGGGCTACCGGCCGACTGAACCTCATCCTTTCGCCAATCGGTAGTGTTCAATCTCGGCCGCGCCCACACCCGTGCCGGGGGCAACCTTGACGCCGGCATCAATCAGGCAGCGTTCAAGGGAGGCGAGGCAGGTGTAGACAACATCCGGCCGGCTGTTGCAACCCATGAGCCCGATGCGCCAGATCTTGCCCGCCAACTCACCCAGGCCTCCGCCGATCTCGATGCCGAACTCCTCAAGCATGCGCTTGCGGACAGGCATGTCCTCGACACCCGGCGGGAGGTAGACTGCGTTGAGTTGCGGGAGACGATGTCCCTCGGGTGCGACATACCGCATACCCATCGCCTCCAACCCCGCCCTGAGCGCGAAGTGGTTGACCCGGTGCCGGTTGAAGCGGGCCTGCAATCCCTCTTGAAGGACAATTCGCAGGCCCTCGTGCAGCGCGTAATTGGCACTGATGGGTGCGGTGTGGTGGTAAGACCGGGCACCCGCTCCCTGGGTCCAGTATTGGGTGATCATCGAGAGGTCCAGGTACCAGCTCTGGACCTTGGCCTTCCGGCCGTGCAGTTTCTCCAGGGCTCTTTCCGAAAAGGAGACCGGGGACAGGCCGGGGGGGCATGCCAAACCCTTCTGCGAGCAGCTATAGGCCGCATCCACCTTCCAGTCATCCAACTCCAGGGGGACGCAAGCCAGCGAGGTGACCGCATCAATCACCAGAAGGGCGCCCTGTTTTTGGCAATGCTCGCCGAGGCCTTCCAAGGACTGGAGCGCGCCGGTGGAAGTCTCGGCATGGACCACTCCCACCACTTTCGGCTGGACGCGGTCGATCTCCTTGCGCATTTGGGCGGGATCGAAAACCTGCCCCCAAGGCAGCTTGACCTCATGAACCTCGGCACCGCAACGGCCCGCGACGTCAAGCATGCGGGTGGCGAAGTAGCCGGCGTTGAACACCAGCACTTTGTCACCATGCTCGACCAGGTTGGCCAGGCAGGTTTCCATACCGGCCATGCCCGTGGCTGATATGGGGAGGGTGAGCCGGTTTTTGGTGCAGTAGACCTGGCGCAGCATGTCCTGCACTTCGGACATGATGGCGACGAATTTGGGATCGAGGTGGCCCAGAAGCGGGGCGGCCATCGCCTTCAGGACGCGGGGATCGGCGTCACTGGGGCCGGGCCCCAGCAACAGGCGGCGTGGGATTTCCAAGGTGGGCGGTATGGAAGGACTCATTGCTGTTCTCTTTCACCTTTCAAAAACCAAACCTAGATTTTTTTCACTTCCCTAGATTGCTTGACCAAGGACGAGATTTCCTTGAAGGCCGGATGGGAGGCATCGCCCAGCCACTCGTACAGCACCGCCTCAACGGTGACGGGAATCGCCCTGCCCTGAAAAAACAGGCGCATAAAGGCGTTGTTTTGGTCATCCAAATCATGCGAGGCGCAAGCATCTGTCACCACGGCCACCTCGAAGTCCGCCTCGAGGAGATCGAGAGCGGTTTGGGCCAAACAGATATGGGATTCCACACCGGCCAGCACCACGGTGCGGCGGGCATCGCCGTGGAGCCAATTGATAACCGGATCAACCGCGGCGCTGAAGCGTGTCTTTTCCCAAGCAGGATGAGTCAAGTGGGTCGCCAAGGTCTCCACCGTTTCCCCCAAGCCGGCGGGGTACTGTTCGGTGGCAAGGACAGGTACCCCGAGCGCGCGCGCGCCCTTGGCAAGACAACCAGCCCGGGCGACTGCATCCAACCCCTTTCGAAGGGCCGGCACCAGCTTCTTCTGGAAATCAACCAGAAGAACAGCGCATTCACCAGGAATGAGGCGGGTCACCGCGGGCATGGCGCAAAATCTTGGCTGTGAAGGGATGCCAACCCGGACTAACCGTGAGGAAAATCCTCTGCGCCGGGACACCAGTTCAATTTACCCCAAGGGCACCTGAATCCAAACGGGGGTTTTGCATGGATTTGTCACAGAAAAACCAGCACGGATCAGGCGGCGCGGGATTTGGGCAGTACACCCACTTTCCGCAGCAGGGAACCGACTTTCCGGCGCACACGACCGAGGCCAAACGGAAGAATCCTGGGGGGAACAGCTTGGTCCTCACTCCCTTGACGGGCGTTTTTGGCCAACTCCAACCAGAGTTCAGCCACCAGGGCGGCACATTGGTCCAGCCACTGCCCGGGAGGCACCTGGATGTTGTCGGAGGCCGTGACCGGTTTGGGCTCAAACAAATGGGGCAGTGAAGGGAAATAACGCTGGCGGACCCATTCATTCCCAGGTTGGAAAGCCTCCTCATAAGCCCGGCGGATTTCCGGGCTTTGGGGCTGCCTCTCACCCGTGGTGAAATATTTTTCAAAAATCGACCACGCCTGACCCCGCAACGGGTTGGGGGCCCCGTCCACAAAAGCGGGCACATGGGCGTTGAACCGACGCATGAGTTCCAAACCCAGGTAATCAAGCGCCTCATTGCGGGGCTTGGGGAAATCGTAAGGCAGGGCCGGCAATTGTGAAGTGGCGATGAAATCACGCAGGAGGTCACCCCCCACAAACTGGTCGCGACGGAACAGACGGGGGATGATGTTTTCCAGACCGAACACACCACCCCAGCGCTCGATGGTGGCGCGATGGTCACAGACATTCCGGAAATAAGCCGGATCGTAGCCGGTGCTATCGTCGCTATCAGGCCTGCATGGTCCGGTGCCAGCATGCCCCCCTTTGACCGAGGTGGAATGCAGGGAGAAGGCCAAATCAACCGGATCGCGCAGGTAAACCACCACCCTGGTCTTGCGGATACCCGCATCCGCCAGAAATTGACGCAGTCTTTCTACCTGCGTCGGCAGCTTGAGCCGGCTCTGCAGGTGCTCGGATGAGAAAATCACCCGTGGCGTAGACGCTTCGCGGAGTTCGCGCCGCAAGCGTGCCTGAAGCAGTTGCTGGTAGACCTCGAGATCATGATTGGTACGCAGGCTGAGATTGGCGGTCAGGTCATCCCTTTGGCTCAAATCGTAAGCGCCAACGGCCAGGAAGTGGTTGTTGATCTCTCCACAGGATCTGGTGAAGAGGATGCCCCGGCGGGCCAACCGCTGCCGGTTGAAGTGGAGAAATTCCTGGATGGAGGTGGTGCCTGTCTTGTCGGTTCCAATATGGAGCAGGCATTCCATGGAACCACCCAACGCCTGAAAGGAAAACGCCTTGCAGCGAATTCATCTTGCAATGGGTTCATCTTCGGCAAGATTTTGCCGGAAATGCACAGATTTGGCACTTGGAGACGGGATATTTTCAAAAAGGGTAATTTGCGGAAACAGGACTTAGGAAAAAAGAGGGGGCACGGCTGAAAATGCCGTGACCCCTCTTTTTTTGATTTTTTGTTCAAGTTTTGGCGGACGCCGTTTTCCGTTTCAACAGGCCTAGCGCCTGGTCAGCCAGGGAATCCGCATCCAGCCCCTGACCGGCAAGCATGTATTCACGCGAACCAACCGGGCCGGCCAAATCGCCGCGTGCCCCCGCCATGTGCAGCCGGCAGTTCAGGCCACCCTGGCTGATGGTCTGGGCCACCAAGGCACCCAAGCCACCCGTGACGCGCCCCTCTTCGGCTGTGAGCACGCCACGGCAACCACGAAGCAGCTCCGCCATTTCCTCGGTGGGCTCGGGTGGCAAATGCGCCATCACCGCCACCCGGGCCTGAATTCCCTTCAGTGCCAGACGGTCGGCCGCAGCCAACATTTCGGGCGCGACCGCTCCGGTGGCGATCAGGGCGATCTCGGAACCCGGACGAATGATTTCCGGCCTGTTCCAGGCAAATCGGCCCTCCAAACCCGGAACGGTTGGATTGCCCCCCTTCCCCAACCTGAGATAAGCCGGGCCGGAAAGGGACGCTATGGCCCGCACGGCGGAACGGGCCTGTTCCGGGTCGGCCGGAGCGACCACCCGCACGTTGGGCAGGGAACGCATGGCGGCAATGTCTTCCAGCGCGAAATGGCTGGGCCCCAGATTGCCGTAGGAGTATCCGGCTCCCACGCCGACCACACAGACTGGCAAGTTATGCAGTGCCGGCCCGTTGCGGAACTGCTCGAAGCAGCGGAGAGTGGCGAAGGTGGCGATGGAGTAGATGAAGACCCGACGGCCCGTCATGGCCAGACCGGTGGCAATGCCGGCCATGTTCTGCTCAGCCACACCCACATTGATGAACCGGTCGGGGAATTCGTGGGCGAACGGATCGAGCACGTTGTACCCAAGGTCGGCGGTGAGTAGCATCACGCTCGGATCGGCCAATGCCAGCTCGACCAACTCATCGACAAAGGCGTTTCTCATGCCGCGGCCTCCTCGAGCCCGCCATCAATCTCGGCAAGACCGCGGGCGAACTCGTCGGCATTCATCGACTTGTAATGCCACGCGACGCGATCCTCCATGTAGCTGACGCCTTTGCCGATGACCGTCTTGGCGATGATCATGCGGGGTCGACCGTCGCGGGGGGCCTCCATCGCACCCAGCAGAGCGGCATGGTCATGCCCGTCCGCCTCCACCGCCTGCCAGCCAAATGCTTCCCAGCGCCTGGCCATGGGGGAGAGATCAAGCACATCTTCGGTTCGCCCCAGGGCCTGGGTACCGTTGGCATCCACCAGCGCGGTGAGATTGTCCAGTTTGTGGTGAGCGGCGAACTGCGCCGCCTCCCAGACCTGGCCCTCGTTGCATTCGGCGTCGCTGAGCAAGGCGTACACCCGCCCGGGTGATCGATCGAGGCGCAACCCAACCGCCAACCCGCAGGCCACACTGAGGCCCTGGCCCAACGAACCCGTCCCGACATCGACACCGGGAGTGGTGGGTTCCGGGTGAACACCCAGGTGGGTATCGTCCAGGCAATAACTGTCAAAGGCGGCCTGGTCCATGCGACCGGTGAAATGCATGGCCGCATACAAGCCCAGGGCGGCGTGCCCCTTGCACAGCACAAACCGGTCACGACCCGGAAGTCGGGTCCCCGGGTCGCGCAGGACACTACCCCACAGGACCGACAGGATGTCCGCCACACTGAGGGCGCTGCCGATATGGCCCACCTTGGCGGCGTACGCTTTTTCAAGGATTCCACGGCGCATCTGCCGGGACAAATGTTCCAACCGCGCCAGACGCGTGGAATTGGGACCCGAAATGGGACGGGGCGGGTTGGTCAATGGCATTGCCGCTTCCATGCAGCCGGGAACAGGGAATCCGGCGCAAGCACAGATCGCTGTTCCTTATTTTCCTGTGAAAAATGTAATCGCCGGGATTGAGCCGGGGCAAGAGGTGGGTGCAAAACAGGCCAAATGAGTGGCTGGGCAACGCAAAAATAAGGGTTTTAGACCCCCAAGAACCCGTCAAACCGGGTGACAGACCTCGCCAAAGCCCCCAGATTGCGAAAGAATGAAGATTCAACCGGAACCTCCCCCTACCTGCCCAAAGGTCTTCCGGCCGCTTTTGTCCAAGCATTTTTGGCCCGGATCAAGGAGCCCCGCTGTGCGATTCATGCCCTGTTTCTGGTCTTTGACTGCCGTATTCGGCGTGGCGGTTGGCCATGCCCACACCCAGGAAAACATGCGGCTGGTGAACAGCCCCTGCCCGACCCCGGATGGCAAACAAGTTGTCTTCGGGTGGAACGGGGATATCTGGATAGCCCCCACCTCCGGTGGAAGCGCCACAGCCCTGACCAGCCATCCCGCCAAGGATGACCAGCCGAGCGTGTCTCCCGACGGGCGCACGGTCGCCTTCGTCAGTGACCGAGAGGGATCACCCCAGGTCTTCCTGATGCCAACAGCCGGTGGTGCCGCGCGGCAGGTGACCTTTCACACGGGTGGATACCGCCTGATCGGCTGGACCGCGGACGGCAAGAAACTGATGGCGCAGGTGACACGGGACCACGACTGGACGCGCAATCCGGAACGGATGGTGCTGGTGGACCCGAACACGCGGAAGCGGGATGAATTGCTGTTTGACGCGGCCGGCAAGGATGGAAGCCTGAGCCCTGATGGCAACACGGTGTTGTTTGTGCGAGAGGGCACGCAGTGGTGGCGCAAGGGCTACTACGGGAGCCAAGCCTGGCAACTGTGGAGCTATGACCGGGCCAAGGACACCTTCACCCGTCTGCTGCAAAACCCGCCGCTGGCCCAAGGCCGGGCGGTGCCGCACGCCGGTGAGCGTGGCTCTCAGGCACCGCTGTGGAAACCCGATGGCAAGGGCTTCTACTACGTGGGCGGCCAATCGGGCTCCTTCAACCTGTGGGAGCACGATCTGGCCACAGGCAACGGGCGGCAACTGACCCAATTCACCGATGACTCGGTGGTGCAGCCACGGCTTTCGGCCGACGGGTCAACCTTGGTCTTCCGGCACCTGTTCGACCTGTATGTACTGCGGCCCGCCAGTGGCAAACCGGCCGAGAAGATCAACATTGTTACCAGCGCAGACAGGCAACGGGAAAAACTGGAACGGCGGACTCTGACCTCGGCCACAGCCGCGGCGTTCACCTCCGACGGGCTGGAGATCGCCTTCATCGCCGGTGGCGATGTGTGGGTGATGGACACGGAGCTGAAGGAGCCGAAACAGGTGACGCGCACCCCCGAGGAGGAGCGGTCGGTCGTGTTCTCCCCCGACAACAACAGCCTGTGCTTCGTTTCGGACGCGGGCGGAAAAACCGAAATCATCAAGGCCACCCGGGGCGACGCCGCCAAGTTCTGGTGGCAGAACGACACCTTCACCCTGCAACCCATCACCAGCGATGGCAACCAGAAGGGCTCCCTGCAATTCAGCCCGGACGGGAGCAAGCTGGCGTTGGTGCTGAGCCGGGGCGACCTGGCGGTGATCGACGCGGACGGAAAGAACGGCCGCGTGCTCTCCCCCGGCTATTCGGCCCCCGATTTTGACTGGTCTCCCGACGGCAAGTGGCTCGCCTTCTCGCGACAGGATTCGGATTTCAACAGCGACATCTACATCCTGCCGCTGGACGGGTCGCGCCCCGCCTTCAATGTGAGCCGTCACCCGGACAACGAGGGTGAACCGGTCTGGAGTCCGGACGGCAAGATCCTGGCTTTCACCGGCAAGCGGGCGGGGGAGGAGGTGGACATCCACTACCTGTACCTGAACAAGGCGGACGATGAGCGGGATAGCCGGGACCGGACGCTGGAGAAGGCAATTGAGAAGATGAAATCGCGCAAGGCCAACGCCACGGCGCGGCCGGCCGGGGCACCCGGAACCACCGGGGCGCCCAAGGCCGAGGGAGAACCGGCCAAGCCGGCTGAGGGCAACACGGCGGCAGCCAAGCCAGCCACCCCGTCGGTGGTGATCGATTTCGACCGGATGAACGAACGTTTGCGAACCATCAGGATCGCTGATTCGGCTGAATCGAACCTGTTCTGGTCACCCGACAGCAAGAAGCTGGGATTCAGCGGCACCGTGAACGGGACACGCGGGACCCACTATGTGGAATTCCCGGATGGACTGACCCCCAAGCCGTTGAACTCCGGTAACGGTTCCAACCCCCGGTGGCTGAAAAACAACAGCGTGGTGTGGCTGGCATCCGGCGTGCCCGCAAGTTTCACCCCCTCGGTGGGTGGGGCGGCTCCACCAAGCCCAGCGGCCTCGGTGATGTCGCGGCTGGGACGGGGCGGGCCGCAACCGGCCACCGCCACGACAGCCCCCTCCAGCGGTGACAGTTCCGGCACGCAGTACCGCTTCAGCGCCCTGCAGGAGGTGAATCTGCCATCCAAGCACGCCGCGGTGTTCGACCTGTGCTGGCGGACGATGCGGGACAACTGGTACGACGAGCGGCTGAACAACCGCGACTGGAACCAGGTGAAGGAAAAGTATCTGCCGATGGCCTTTGCCTCGCCCGACCTGGAATCGCTGGCCACCACCGTGAACATGATGCTGGGTGAATTGAACGGCTCGCACCTGGCCTTCATGGCGAATGGCGGCACCAATCCGATGCGCCGGGGGACTCCCGCCCCATCGGCAGCGGAGGCTCCAACGGGCAAGTGGTCGCTCACCACCGTCCATCCGGGTCTGTTGTTCGACGAGAAGTTCGCCGGACCGGGCTGGAAGATCCGCGCGGTGGTGCGGGATACCCCCGCCGCCCACAAGAAACACGGCCTGAAGTCAGGCGAGGTGGTGACCAGCGTGAACGGAAAAGCCGTCACCCCGGGGATCGATCCGGCAGAACTGCTGACCGTGGCACCGAACACCGAACTGGTGCTGGGCATCCGTGATTCCGAGGGTAAGGATCGCACTGTGACGGTGCGTCCGACCACCCATGCCCAGGTGCGGACGCTGCTGTACCCGATGTGGATAGCCGCCAACCGCGCCAAGGTGGACCAGCTTTCCGCCGGCACGCTTGGTTACCTGCATATCCAGGCGATGGACCAGGCCAGCTTCGAGAAATTCGAGGAGGCGCTGTATGACGCCGGTGCCGGCAAGCAGGGGCTGATCATCGATGTGAGGGAAAACGGCGGGGGCAGCACGGCGGACCTGTTGTTGACCGCGCTGACCCAGCCGGTGCACGCGGTCACCATTCCCCGTGGAGGCTCCACTCCCGGATATCCGCACGACCGGAAGATTTTCGCCACTTGGAACAAGCCGATCGTGGTGTTGTGCAACCAGAATTCGTTCTCCAATGCGGAAATCTTCAGCCATGCCATCAAGACGCTGAAGCGGGGGCGGTTGGTGGGTGTGCCCACAGCCGGCGGTGTGATCAGCACCGGCGGGACCACCATCATGGATGTCGGCTTCCTGCGGCTGCCTTTCCGGGGCTGGTACCTGACCACGACCGGCGAGGACCTGGAACTGAACGGGGCGGAACCCGATGTGATCGTCTGGCCGGAGCCTCAGGATGCCTCGCGTGGCATTGACCGGCAGCTGGAAAAGGGCGTGGAAATGCTCAAGCAGGATGTGAGCAGCCAGCAGACCCGCCTGATGCCGTCACCGCGCAAAGCCAGCCAGCGGTGAGGCGGTTCTTGCGTCCCGCCTGAGCCAATCAAGGGCCAGGCGGGCATTCAACCACTTCGGTATCCATCCCCCCGGGCAGATTGTTCATGGCTAGACTGTCAACCTGCTGGATTTTATGGATCTGTATAGGATTCGTGACGCCGTGCCACGCCGGTGAACCAGGCACCGGGCCGTTTGCCTTCAGCTACTTCAAGGGCAACGGCGAGGATGGCCTGCACCTGGCATGGAGCGCGGATGGGCTGAAATGGGAGGCGCTTTGCGGGGACAAGCCGCTGACCGCACCACGGGTGGGCGGCAAATTGATTCGGGACCCCTCGATCACGCGGGGACCCGACGGCACCTTCCACATGGTGTGGTCGAGCGGTTGGTGGGACAAGGGTTTCGGTTACGCCTGCTCGAAGGACCTGATCAATTGGAGCGAGCACCGCTACATCCCGGTCAACGAGAAGGTGCAGGGGGCCAAGAATACCTGGGCACCAGACCTGTTCTTTGACCCGGCAACGAAACAGTTTGTCATCCTCTTCGCGACGACGATTCCGGGGCGTTTTCCGGAAACAGACAAAGACGGGGATCACAATCACCGCCAATACTGGATCACCACGAAGGATTTTCAGGACTTTTCCGAACCTGTGATTGCTTTCAAT
>CAWUOE010000049.1:0-13228 GCA_963923355.1 uncultured Gemmataceae bacterium
GAAGCAAAGCTTAGTTGACATTAATCCAAGGGAAAGTGTTTTCACCCTTGCTGGTGACTAAGAATAAAAGAGCGTATCTGTGGGTTTTGGCGTGGATTCACTGTTCAGATGGTGCGCCACTCAGGTGGAGCACACCCCAGCCGTGGCCATCCAGGTCGACGAAGCTGTGAGAATACATGAAGCCCAGGTCTTCAGGCTGATCGTGGGTGGTTGCGCCGTTTGCCAATGCCTTTGCGACCAGTTCGTCGACCTGCTCCCGTTTCTCACAACTGAGTGAAATCAAAACCTCAACCGCCTTGCTGGTATCGCAAACGGCTTTCGGGGTGAATGAGCGGAATTTTTCATGCGTGCCAAGCATGACGGAAATCATTTTATTGATAACGATGCAGGCAGCCGTATCGTCGCTGAATTGCCGGTTGTGCTCAAAGCCAAGCGCCTTGAAAAATGCGACGGATTTTTGCAAGTCGGCAACCGGAAGTGTCAGGAAGATCTGGTTTACCATGGGAATTACTTTCTTGCCTTTATTAAGGTGGGTGAATCGCCGCGGACAAATGGCAGTTATTGCTGCGAAAGTGCCAGGAACAAAATACCTGATGGGTCCCCTAATTGGCGGCTTTGGTAAATTTCATTCAAATCCATTTGAATGTTCGCAATAAAAGGCGAGGTTTTATCCTAACATTTTACAGGGCTATTTCTGATCGGTCACTTCAGAA
Organism: uncultured Gemmataceae bacterium; assembly: GCA_963923355.1. Taxonomy (GTDB): domain Bacteria; phylum Planctomycetota; class Planctomycetia; order Gemmatales; family Gemmataceae; genus UBA6894. The sequence continues at coordinate 714 of CAWUOE010000049.1, forward strand.
AGGCAAGCCTTTACCAAGGTAGGTGGCGAAGCCTGGTGGAAAGATACACATTAGTTTTATCATTGAGATTTCAGGAGGCACGCAAAGTGGGGAAAGCAAGCGGCTTGGGTGCGGGCATCCAGGCGATGGGAGTGCCTTCGGATGCCACCTCCAGCCAGATTTCCGAATAGTAGATCGTGTAACAGATGCCAACCTTTGGGTCTTTTTCGGGGGTGACCAGGAACACTTTACCCTGATCCGTGCAGATCAGGATGGGTGGATAGTCCTGGAAATCCTGCGGGTAAACAGGCATTTTCTCGTCGATAGGCAGCCAATCCATGGCGTGGGTCCTTCCACATACGGGGGTTTAACCTTTCCTTGCGGAACGGTTGGCATTCCTTTCAACCGGTTTCTCATCTGGGCGATTGTTTGTGGGGAAATCGTCAAACGGTGCTGGGCGTTTGTTTTTTCAGCCATCCAAGCCAGATGCAGGCTCCCAAAATCAGGGGCCAAACTACCATGCAGGTCTGGTTCATGGTGTTAGTGAAGGTGAAGGAGCCAAAGTCCCAAGGCAACAGATCCCGACCCCAAATACCAAGCCACCAGTGGCCCACTGTTTCGTTGAAGGCGATGCCGGACAGAAATTTTGCAACCTCACGGACAATGGCTGCCATCGGGTGACTCCGGGGCGTCCAATTCAACGGCAGGATAACCGGCGGTTATCTGAAGAAAGGCATAAAGCCAATACGCCAAAAGTCCTGGATTGGAACCCAGCGCAACCGACGAGAATAGGGTCGGACCATTGTCAGTGGATTGAACTTAACCTCAGGCGGTTTGGTCAAAATTTTTCCATAGCTGTACACCCTTTAGCCAGGCTGACTCAGTCCTGGTTTTTTCTGTAAATGCGCCAAATGCGGATTTCCAAAAAGTTGAAACCTGTTTTTTGAATGGTGTGGTGCGGCCTAAAAGCTTCTTGGGCGCGTTTTGGGGAAAACTGCTGAAGATTTGCACAGGTTCGATCGCCAGTATTAACCTTTCATTCGATAAAGAATTCCAAGGCAGGGAAGTTCAGGAACAGATTGGCCCACTTTCGGGTTTTTCTTTTAATGGGTCGTTTTGCTTCGGCTTATAAGCAAACTCCTGCTTCTTGGGGCCAAAGTTCACATTGGGTTGGACTGTATTTGTTTGACAGGGTGCTTGTTTCGGTTACTTTCGACACTCATAAGTGAATTTTCATTTCTGGCTTGGTTATTCATTAGAGATTGAAATGCGCACAATCCTTGGTCTGTTATTACTGGTAGTTTTTGCCTGCCTGCCTGTGGGTTGCGGGGGAGACGGGCGCTTGGGGGTGTCTGGCACGGTTGAATTTGGCGGCAAGCCCTTGGAGGATGGAACCATCCAGTTCCTATCGGAGGACATGTCCAAAGGTGGGGCCGCTGCCGGGGGTGTGATCAAAGGCGGCAGTTACTCCTTCAAGGCCGATCAAGGGTTGCCGCCCGGCAAATACAAGGTGCAGATCTCCTCCGGTGACCCCAAGAATATGGTCAGGGAGGAAGGCCCCCCAGGCGAATCATCAGGACGCCCGGTGGCGAAGGAAAGATTGCCGGCGGAATACAACTCAAACAGCAAGATCATTGTTGAAGTCGGGCCAGGCAAGACGGTGCACAACTTCCAAATACCCAAAAAATAGATCAGGCAAGTCGTTTTTCTTTTTTTCTTCAAGGGGTCATCCAATGAAAACAGTCAAGGCACGTCAGGGTTTTACCCTGATTGAACTTCTGGTGGTGATCGCGATCATCGCGGTCTTGGTGGGCCTGCTGGTGCCCGCTGTGCAAAAGGTGCGTGAAGCGGCCAACCGCATGAGTTGCTCCAACAATGTGAAGCAACTGGGATTGGGCATGCACAACTATCACGACACCAACAACCGCCTTCCCTACGCGACTGCCAAAAACCCCTGCTGCTGGGGCACCTGGCTGGTGCCCGTTTTCCCGTTCATCGAGCAGGACAACCTCGCCAAGCAGTACCTGAGCTGGGGTGATGATACCGGCACACGATACTCAGATGCCCCCAACACGACCAACGTCACCACCAAAAGGATCAAGACCCTGACCTGCCCCAGCGATTCGCCCCAGGCTCCCTTTGGCGGCATCACCTCGCACAATTACGCCGTTAACTTTGGAAACACGGCATACACGCAGGGAACCTACCAGGGCCAAACGTTTCAAGGGGCTCCCTTCCTGCACGCCACCAAGCAGGCACCTGTCAAAATCACCGACATCACCGATGGCAGCAGCAACACCCTGCTGGTGGGCGAGGTGATTCAAGGCATGGGGACCGACCTCCGTGGTTTCTCCTGGTGGGGTGATGCCAGCCAGTTCACCACGGTTTGGCAGCCGAACACATCCCTGCCAGACCGCATCTACACGGCCTCCTACTGCAATTCGGCAGCCTTTCCCGCCAATCCGCCGTGCGCGGCAACAGCCTCGGGCTGGGGTACCCAGTTTTCATCACGTAGTCGCCACTCCCAAGGTGTGAATGCGGGTTTGGCCGATGGTTCTGTGCGCTTCTTTTCCAACAGCGTTTCCCTTGCGGCATGGCGGGCCTATGGGTCCAGCCAGGGTGGAGAAGTCATTCAGGAATGACCCGCCTTTTCAGATGATTGGAATGGCTCTGAGACCAGGGGATCCTTGGGAGTCAGGCCAAAGGTTTCAAGCATCCGGCGGACGGTTGTGTAACCGGCCTGGGAAAAGCGAAGCGAGGATTGGCACCTGGCCAATCCTCGCTTCGCTTTTCAATGATGGTTTTGTCTCGGAATGAGGCGAAGAGCAAGAATTTGGCCTGTAGCAAACCCTGAAAACTAATCTTTGGTGCAGGGAACGGCGATGATACCTCACGCCAGGATGGATTTTTCTGGATTATCATCCTGAAGCGGCTCAACCAGGGGAGTGAACTTGTAGGTCCACCAGATCCCCGCTCCTGCCAGCAAAACGGCGGCGTAGACCAGGAACATCGGGTCCCATTGTTCCCGGTCTGGCAGACCGGCAGCCTTTCGACTGTCCGTGAAATAACCCACAAACCATTGGGAAAGTATGGCGCCAGCGGAACCAATGCCGTTCATCAAACCGGATAACGACCCCACATGGCTTCCTCCCTGCCGCATGGCCAAAAGCCACCAATTCGGCAGGGTGACATGAAAAGCCAAAAAAGCCAGGGCCCACAAGCCGGCAAAGAGCCGGTGGTCTTCACAAAGGGTGCCCACCCCCAGAAATAAAGAAGCCAGCAGGTAACAAACCACACCCAGATAGCGCCTGGAATTCACCGGGTTGGTATGCAGCCGGGAAATCCTATCCCCCAACCATCCACCCAGAAGCATTCCCACCGCCGAACCGAGAATGACCACCGAAGTCCAGTTTCCGGCAGAGATGTTATCGAGCTTCCTGGCATTCTGGAGGTATTTGGGAAACCAGACGTAGATCAGATAGGTGAAAAAAGCCCCCACAATCATCAGGGAGCACAGGGTAAGAATACCCCGGTTGGACAGGACGGATCTCCAGGGAACCGGGGCATGAACCTGCTTTTCCAGGGTGGCATCCTTGCCTGAGTGTATCAGCGCCAACTCCTGGGGTGATACCCGCGGATGAGTGGCGGGATCATCCCTGAACCACCACCAGAATCCTAAGGCCCAGGCGATTCCCAGGAATCCGAACACCCAGAATGTCCCTCGCCAACCAATCAATTCGATAAGCCAAGCTGTTGCAGCGGGGGCTGCCACCCCGCCAATTTGCGCGGAGGCAAGCATCCACCCCTGTGCCTTTCCCCTTTCCAGAAGTGGAAACCAGCGCGTGACCACCCGGGCACCGTTCGGGAAGGCACCTGCCTCGCCCGCTCCGAATAAAAAACGGACCAAAAGCAGGGAATAAAACCCGGTACAAACCCCGGTGAGCATGGTGAAAACCGACCACCATAAGACGATCCGGCTTAAAACCCGTCGGGAACCAAATCGGTCCCCCCACCTTCCGGAGGGGATCTCAAAAATGCCGTAGGCGAGTGTGAATGCTATTCCGATCCGGCTGAGTTCGGTGTTGGTGAGGTCCAATTCCTTTTGCAAGGGCACCAGGGCCTGGGACATGCAGAGCCGGTCGAGGTAAAGGACCACCGCGAGGCCACCCAACCACAAACCCACCAGGTATCGGGTTCTGGTAGGAGGAGATCCGGCGGATGGTGATTCCTCCGGCATGCAATGAATCCCCCGGGATTTGAAAAGCCGGAAATCGTGAGGAAGGCGTCGTGATAGACGCAGAGGAAAGCTGAATCTATTGTCCTGGCCAAGTCAATCAGGCCAATGGCTTCCTTGTGGGGATATTCCATTTCTGGTCTTGGTCCTGGGACTGGAGCGCGACCCTATACCCGGTTAAAATCGCTTCTCCCCAACAATGAAGGTTCCCGCATCAGGACCGGACCTGTCGTCAATCAACGGAATCCGCATGCTCCGCGCCACAGTTGATTACAACCATCCGGGCAAGCAGTCCGGCCATTTGTATATCCCGTATTCCCACAACCTGGCAGGTTGGGCCAATCTGATGGTCCCGATCACCGTAATCGGGAACGGTGATGGACCAACCGCATTGGTCATGGCCGGCAATCACGGCGATGAATACCCCGGGCAAATAGCGGTCATGCGCCTGCTTCGTGAAATACAGCCGAATCAGGTGAAAGGGCGCCTCATCCTGATCCCCACCCTGACCATGCCGGCTGCAAAAGCAGGAACCAGGCTTTCCCCCCTGGACGGGAAGAACTTCAACCGTTCCTTCCCGGGCAATCCACTCGGTACTCCCTGCGAGGTGTTGGCTCATTACCTGACTACTGTTCTGTTCCCGATGGCAGATATTGTGATTGACCTGCATACCGGTGGCCGGGGTGTGGATTTTTTCCCCTGCGCGCACATGCACCTGGTGCCCCGGGGGCCGCAGCGGGAGGCCATGCTCCATGGCACCGAAGCCTACAACACGGATTTCTGTTTCCTCTATGCCGACATCGCTGGCACAGGCTTGCTGCCTGTTGAGGCAGAAAACCAGGGTAAAACTGTCATCACCACCGAAATGGGTGGGAGTGAGAACGTGACGGCGCAGGTGCATGCGGCCACACAATCAGGCTTGCGCAATGTGCTGGTTCACTTTGGGGTTTTGGCGGGAAAAAAAGTTGCCCGATCCGACCTGGGGCTTCCCCCCACGCGCTGGGTCCAGGCCCTGGATTGGCAGGACTACCGGTTTGCACCTGAGTCGGGAATTTTCGAAAACATTATTCCCCTGGGTCGGGAAGTAAAGGCCGGTAATACGGTTGGTGCGATCCATTTTCTGGAAACCCCTGACCGGCAGCCGATTGAAATCCAGGCCCACTCCGACGGAATTCTTATTGCCACCCGAGCCCCTTCCGTGGTGGGTCAGGGAGACTGTGTCGCGGTGATCGCGCATGAAGTGGATCCAAGGAAACTGCCATGAAAATCAAGGAAATAGTGTGCCAGATCCTGCGCATACCCAATGTGCTGGCCAAGACCGCCAGCAGCCAGGACTCGGTACTGGTTCGGGTCCGGACGGACAGCGGCCTGGAAGGTGTGGGCGAGGCGGATTCGTCACCCGAGGTGGTGAAGGCGATTGTGGATGCCCCATTCAGTCACAACATTGCCTGTGGCCTGAGGAAAATCCTCGTGGGTGAAAACCCGCTGGAAACCGAGCGGCTTTGGGCCAAGATGTATCGGCAGACCATGTATTTTGGCCGCAAGGGTGCCGGTATCACCGCCATGGCCGCGGTGGATATGGCCCTGTGGGACCTCAAGGGAAAAGCCCTTGGTCAACCGATCCACCGGCTGCTGGGGGGAGCCCACCACAAGAAACTGCGGGGCTATGCCTCCATTTTGTTCGGACGGGATGGCAAGGAAACGGCGGACATCGGCCGCAAATGGGTGGAGGCTGGATACTCCGCGGTGAAATTCGGTTGGGAGCCGATGGGCACCTCCGAGGCGGTGGATATCGACCTGGTAAAGGGTGCAAGGGAAGGGCTGGGCAAAGCGACTCTGCTGATTGATGCCGGGTGCGTGTACGACGCCCGAACCGCACTTCGTCGTGCCCATGCCTTCGCGGAGTATTCTCCAGAATGGTTCGAGGAACCGCTGCGCGAGGACGATGTGGAGGGGTACCGCTGGCTGCGCGACCGTTCCCCGATCCCGATCGCCGCCGGCGAGGGCGAATGTGGTCGGGAATCCTTCCGGCCCCTGATCGACCGCCAGGCACTGGATGTCTACCAGGTGGACATCTCCCGTTGTGGGTTTACCGATGCGGCGTTCATCCGCGCCCGGGTGGAGGAGATTGGGGCACGGCTTTGCAACCACTGCTACACCAGCCCGTTGACCGTGGCTGCCAGCATGCACTGGCTGTCCACCTGCCGCGATGCCTTTGTTTTCGAGGATTGCGTGGAGGATTCACCATTGCGCCATGAGCTGACCCATGAAAAAGTCCAATCCAAGGACGGGTGGATCGAGATCAATGATCGCCCCGGTTTGGGTGTCACCCTGGATGAGGGTTTCGTCAGGAAATTCCTGGTCGCAGAATCACGGTAACCATCCGGAGGGCATTTCATGAGCCGCGCCGCCACCGAATACCGCTACGAGAAACTCACCTGGCCGGAAATCAATGACGCGGTGGATCTGGGAAAGGTGTGCATCATCCCGTGCGGGGCGGTGGAACAACACGGCCCGCATCTTCCCCTGGATGTGGATCTGGTTTGCCCGGTGGGAATCGCCAAGGGCGCGGGGCGGGAGATTGCCGAAAAAATGCTGGTTTTGCCGGTGGTTGCCTATGGCTACACGGGGCATGTGATGGATTTTCCCGGCACCATCAACCAGAATTTCGAGCATTTCATGCACCATGTGCTCGACATCACCAAATCCTTGGCCTACCACGGCTTCAAGAAAATCATTTTGTTGAACGGGCACGGGTCGAATATGCCCAACCTGGACCTGGTCGCCCGCCGGACCAACCTGGAAACAGACGCCGAATGCGTCCTGGCAGCCTGGTGGAATTTGCTCACGGTGGACAAGGAGTTCATGCCCCGTTGGCGACAAAGCAAATTTCCGGGCGGGTGTTCCCACGCCTGCGAATTGGAAACCAGCATGTACCTGTACCTGGACGGGGACAATGTCCGCAAGGACCTGATCAAAAGCGGGACAATCAGTTTCAACAACGAGGGCAGCCCTTTCAACTGGGTGGACCTTTTCGCCGCAGGTCCGGCCACGCAGGTCTCCTGGACCAGCAGCTATTCCGACACAGGCGTCCTTGGCGACGCGGAGTTGGCCACGGCGGAAAAAGGCCAGCAGGCCTATGAGGAGGCGGTGAAACAACTGGTCCGTTTCGTGACCTGGTTCAAGGATCGCCCCAAGGACAAGCGAAAGGACCTGCACCGGCGTTCGCCCACCATGCCGATTCCCTGGGGCCAAATGCCTTTTTAGGGACAACCTACCAGCCCGTTTCACAGGAGCCATGTCCAGATGAAGATTGTCGACTTGCGATTCACCGGTCTGTCCGGTGGGACCGTGGAAGGTGGTTGGGCCGAGGAACTGACACCGGAGGACAATGTCCACACGGTGGTGGAGGTGATCACGGACTCGGGATTGACGGGTGTTGGCAGCACCTTCACCAGCAGCCACCTGGTCAAGGCCGCCGCCCGGGTGTTGCAACCATTCCTGCTGGGCGAGCGGGCCGATGAACCGGCGAGGGTCAGTGAGAAACTGCGACAGAACACCTTCTGGCAAGGTCGCGGGGGTTCCATCGAGCACGCCATCAGCGGCATTGATATCGCCTTGTGGGATCTTTTCGGCAAGATCACGAACCAACCGGTGGCTCGCCTGCTGGGGGGCATCTACCGGACCCGTATCAAGCCTTACGGATCCCTTTTGTTTGCGGAACCGGACGCGCTGCGGGAAAAATTGAAAATGGCGGTTGGACGTGGATTCCGGGCCATCAAATTGGGCTGGAAACCCTTTGGCAGGCGCGACCACAAGACTGACGAACTGTTGGTAAAAACCGCGCGTGAGACCGTCGGACCAGATGTTGAAATCATGGTGGATGCTGGTGGTAGCGATGCTTACTGGCCCCACGGATACAAATGGGCGCTGCGCACAGCGCAGATGCTGGCCAATTACGACATCACCTGGTTTGAGGAGGCGTTGGCTCCGGATGATTTTGCCGGATTCGCCGAATTGCGCCGGCTGTCGCCTGTGGCCATTGCCACCGGTGAGGTTTTGACCCGAAGGCAGAGTTTCCTGCCCCTTTTCCACCAAAGGGCCGTAGATATCGTCCAGCCGGATTGCACCAAATGCGGCGGCCTGACGGAGGCCTGGCGGATCGCCTGGGCGGCTTACGAGCACAACATTCAATGGGTGCCCCACGGGTGGAACACAGCCATAGGCCTGGCGGCGGACATCCACCTTTCGTGCGCAATGCCCGTGGCGAAATATGTGGAGTTCCTGACCCCCTCCCCCTACATGGATGAACTGATTAAGATCCCATTCAAACCGGATGCGGAGGGATACCTGACCCTGCCGGAGGGCCCTGGTCTTGGAATAAACCTGGACCTGGAAGCCCTGAGAAGGTTCGCGGCCAAGGATTGAGCCCTCCCCCTGAGGTAGACAATTTCCAGGGGACTTGAAATTTCATCTCAAAAGTATGACTTCCTCTTTCAGTCGAATCGTAACCAGCTTGGGAAAAGCGAAGGAAGGAATGGCAGTCAGCCAATCCTTCCTTCGCTTTAGAGTTTTGATTTTGTTTCGTTATGAGGCGAAGAAGGAGAAAGTGCCCCGTGTAGGACTCGAACCTACGACCCGCTGATTAAGAGTCAGCTGCTCTACCAACTGAGCTAACAGGGCGTGCCGAGATTGATTTCCCAGCTTTTGAATCTTAACACCGGGACCGGTTTTGACAAGTTCAGCCAAAGCCGGTTCCGCCGTCTGATTTCAATACTTCTCCTTCGGTTTTACGAGCTTTGCAACTTGAGCAAAAAGGGGTCAGTCGGCCCCGCCACTGGTGCGGCCCATGGCCACATCGAACTCGCTGAGCAGGGGCACCAGCATGGCGGCCACCGCGAAGCCAAAGGAACCACCCACCACCAGGAAAGGGATGAGCGGGTCGCCCGTCTCCACGCTGCCGGGTTTGCCCACCACCAGGTTGGCCGCCGCGTAAAAGACCGCCAGCGGGCACAGCCACGAGGCCAGCGTGAGGGCGCTGCTGGGCCGGTCGCCATTGAGCACCCACCACAGCCCGCCGATGCCGGCCGCCAAAAAGCCCAGGAAGCTCGCCCATTGGTACTCGAACCTGCCGTTCACCAGGATGAGCGCAATGGTGACCAAGGTGCCCACCGTCAGGAAAAACACCGCACCCAAGGCGGTGAGGATAGCGCTGCGGCTGTTGCGCGCCCGCAACGAGATGTGCAGGCCCAGTACCATCGTGAAGGCAAACACCACCACCGCACCGCCCAGCAGGCACAGCAGTGCCGAGGCGTTCATGCTGGTGCCCAGTTCCGGGTAGCGCGCGGGCGGGTTGGCCAGCAGGCCCATGTAGCCGTAAAACCCCGCCAGCAGCAGCGGGGGCACTATGTACAACAGCGTGTTGCGCAGGATTCCCAGCAACTTGCCGAAGACGAATTCGGGCGCGGTGAGGTCGGTGACCAGCAGCAGGTCGAGAGCGCCCAGGTCCTTCTCGCTGGTGATCGCGGTCACAGCCTGCGCGGTGACCAGCAGCAGGCTGAGCACCGCCACAGGTACCAGGCCGTAGGCGGCGGCGAAGGGTGGCCTGTCGCCGGTGAGAATAGGGGAGAGGGCGCCATACAGGATCAGTCCCAACACCAACAGATAGCCGATCTGGATGATGAAGGGCCGGCGGCCATAGGCGCGGGTCTGCGTCTCACGCCACAGGATGGGGTTGCCAAACACCGGCCGGGGTTTGCCGGGCCCGGAGTGGGCCTTCAGGCGGTCAGTCTCTTCCTCCGGCGCGTCAGACGGGATCTCGCGCTGCATGATCGGCTCGCCGGATGGATTCCAGACGCGCAGCATCACCACACCGGCACCCAGTAGCGATGCGGCCAGGAACAGCATCCAGGCCAGGTGGGCCAGAAGCCCCTCGTAGCCGCCGGAGGGGCTGATACCCGAGGGGTCGAGCACCACACGCAGGGCTGCCAGGGGATCGAGCGCGGTGACCAGCCCCTGGTTGGCGGCATCGTTGAGGCCGGGAATGAAGGCGATGACCCGGGTGGCCAGCAAATACAGCACAATGCCCAGCGCGGTGAGCGCCAGCGCGGGGAAGGTGCGCTCGCGCCAGAGCGCCATCAGGCCGCCCAGTCCGCCGCCTGCCAGCATGGCGATCCAGGTCATGGCGGTGGCCAAAAGCACCTGGTCCAGGCCCACGCCGCCCGCCGCCACCAGCAACAGTTGAAGCGGCAGCACCGCCAGCGGCAGTTGCATCAGCGGCAGCAGGCTGCCCAATATCTTGCCCAGCACGATCTCACGGTCGGACAGATCGGTGATCAGCAGCAGGATGAAGGTGCGGCGGTCCTTTTCCAGCGCCACGGCGCTGGCGGCGGCAAGGGCCGCGAAGAACACCAGGATGACCAGTTGCACCGTGGTGAACACCTGGAAGACCAGGGGCGCCAGGCGCGAGATGTCGAGGTAGGTGGCCGGCCGGCTCCACTCGGTGGTGCTGAGCCAGCAGGTGAGCGCGATGACGGTGAACAGGCCGATCCAGGCGCCGCGCAGCCACTGGGGCCGCCCGTTGCGGGGCAGGGTGCGCCACTCGCGGTCGAAAATGGGTCCAAGTGCGAACAAGTCAGATCTCCATGTGCCGGTGCATTGCCAGCGGGTCTGCTCAGTTTTTCCTGCGGGCCTTGTAAGCGTTGATCAGGCCGCGGGTAGAGCTGTCGTGGGTGGTGACCGGGGCCTTGGCCTCCAGCTCGGGGATGATGGCGACTGCCAGTTGCTTGCCCAGCTCCACCCCCCATTGGTCGAACGAGTTGATGCCCCAGACGATGCCCTGAGTGAAGATCTTGTGCTCGTACAGCGCGATCAGCATGCCCAGCGTGCGGGGGGTGAGTTTCTGGTACAGGATGGAGGTGGTGGGCTTGTTGCCCGCGAATGCCTTCTGCGCGGCCAGGGCCTCGATCCTTTCGGGCGGGGTTTTGGCCTTCACCAGTTCGGCGCGGGCCTCGTCCACCGTCTTGCCCCGCATCAGCGCCTCGGTCTGGGCGAAGAAGTTGGCCAGCAGCAGCTCGTGATGCTTGCCCACATTCCTCTGCGGTTCGACGCCGGCCAGGAAATCGCAGGGGATCAGCTTCGTGCCCTGGTGGATGAGCTGGTAGAAGGCGTGCTGGCCGTTGGTGCCGGGCTCGCCCCAGATGACAGGGCCGGTGCTCCACTGGCAGGGCTGGCCATCGCGGGTCATCGACTTGCCATTGCTCTCCATGTCGCCCTGCTGGAAGTAGGCGGGAAAGCGGCTGAGGTACTGCTCGTAAGGCAAAATCGCCAGGCTTTGGGCGTCGAAGAAGTTGTTGTACCAGACTCCCAGCAGGCCCATGGTGGCGGGCAGGTTTTTCTCCAGCGGGGTGTTCAGGAAGTGCTGGTCCATGGCGTGGCCGCCCTCGAGCAGTTGCTCGAAATTCTCAAAACCGACCGACAGTGCGATGGACAAGCCAATGGCGCTCCACAGCGAATAGCGGCCTCCCACCCAATCCCAGAAGGCAAACATGTTCGCTGGATCGATGCCGAACTTGCGCACCTCGGCCTCGTTGGTGGACAGGGCGGCAAAGTGCAGTGCGATGTCCTTCTCGGTGCCACCCCCCGCCAAGAACCAGTCGCGGGCGGTGTGCGCGTTGGTCATGGTCTCCAGCGTGGTGAAGGTTTTGCTGGCCACCAGGAACAGGGTGGACTCCGGGTCGCACTGGGCCAATGCCTCGAAAATGTGGGTTCCATCCACGTTCGAGACGAAGTGCATGTGCAGCCGGGGGTGGGCGTAGGGTTTCAGCGCCTCGATCGCCATCACCGGGCCCAGGTCGCTGCCGCCGATACCGATGTTCACCACATGGGTGATGGGCTTGCCGGTGCGGCCCTTCCAGGCGCCTGACCGGATCCGGTCGCAGAAAGACTTCATCTGCGCCAGCACGGCGTTGACCTCGGGCATCACATCCTTGCCATCGACCAGGATGGGGGTATTCGCGCGGTTGCGCAGCGCGATGTGCAATACCGGGCGGTTTTCGGTGGTGTTGATCCGCTCGCCCGAGAACATGCGGCGGGTCCAGCCGGCCAGGTCGCGCTCCACGGCGAGTTGGCGCAACAGTTTCAAGGTCTGGTCGCTGATGCGGTGCTTCGAGAAATCGAGCAACACCTCGTCGAAATTGAGGTGAAAACGGTCGAAGCGGGCGGGGTCTTTGTCGAACAGGTCGCGCAGATGGACCCCGTCCCATTCACCGCGGTGGTCCGCCAGGGCTTTCCAGGCGGGGCA
>CAWUOE010000050.1:0-13216 GCA_963923355.1 uncultured Gemmataceae bacterium
AGCAGCAGGTCGCCATCCCCCAACCCCAGGCTCTCGCGCCCTCGGCCCAACCCGTAAACGAATCGGATCACCCGGCAGACCAGGTTGCCCGCGAACGCGCCGGCCAGACCGCCCGCCAGGCCGGTCCACCAGGCTCCCGCGGGCAGCCAGCCGGGCAGCGGCCAGAAAACCGGCCACGGGTGCAGGCTCACCGGCAACCGCAGCTCCTCGGGGATGCGGCCGGTAACCCGCGCCGCCGCGGCCGCCGCCTCGGTCCCCTCCAGCGGGAAGGGCCACGGGCACAGCGTGCTGAACACCAGGCCGATCAGGCAGCCCGTCAGCGTGATCGACAGCGGGATCTCCTGGTGTTCCAGGTCGCAGATGCTCGCCACCAGCAGCAGGCTGAACAGGGTCGCCTCGGCGGCCCACACCAGCCACGCCTGCCAGGGCACCAGCCCGCTGTTCAGTGTCCAGCCGTATTGCTTCCACCACCCCACGCCGCGCACATCGAGCACCACCTCCAGCGCGAACAGGGCCAAAAAGCCCAGCCCGGCGAAGACCTCCACCAGCAGGTAGCGGATGGAGAACGGCGCTTGGCAATTGCGGCATTTCCCCTTCAGCAGCACCCAGCCCAATATGGGGATGTTGTCGTGCCAGGCGATCGCCTTCAGGCACGCCATGCAGTGCGAACCGGGCCACAGCAGGCTTTTCTCGTAGGGCAGGCGCACCGCCGCCACCTGCAGGAAGCTGCCGGCCGACAGCCCCAGCACAAAGACCCCCACGCACCAGATGATCCAGCCGATCACAGCGATGGTCATGGCAGGTCGCCCCCTGCGGGCACAGTCTCGCGCAGGGCCCGGGCAATGGCGGCGGCGGCGGCCAGGGGAGACTGTTTGCCTGTATCGATCTGCTGGCGCGCCACCTCGGCATAGAGGGGCTCACGGGCCTGCAGCAGCCGTTCCATTTCAAAGGTCCAGCGTTCCAGCGGATCCGCAGACTCACCCGGGCCGCCCTGAACCAGCGGTGGCCGCTGGCTGGCGGTGGCCGGGTCGGCGGCAATGCGACGGGCCAGTTCGCCCGGCTCGGCACGCAGCCAGACGGTGTGGGCCCCGCGCAGGATGCCGCGATTGGCCTCCAGCAGCACCGCGCCGCCCCCGGTGGAAACCACCACCGGCCCCCGGCCCAGGCATTCGGCCAGCACGGCCTTTTCCCGCTGGCGGAATTCCATCTCGCCGTCGCGCGCGAACTGTTCGGCAATGGGGCCGTGCCGGCGGGTGAGCTCGGCATCGGTGTCCACCACCGGCCACCCCAGCAGGGCAGACAGGGCCTTGGCCACCGAACTCTTGCCCGAGCCGCGCAGCCCGACCAGGCACACCTGGCGGACAGCAGGTTCCCGCGATGTCATGCGGGAGCTCCCCCGGCGGATTCCCCGGCAGCCGGTTCGTCCGCCGCTTCCCCGGCCTTGGCCGACGGACGCACAGTGATGGGGGTGAGGGCGTTCTTGGCCACCTGGCGCATCAGGTCCACCGGGGGCTCCTGCCCGGTGAACGCGCGGAATTGGGCCGCCGCCTGGCGGATGAACATGTCCAGGCCGGTCACCACCTGGGCACCGTGCCCGCGGGCCTGCTTGATCATCATCGTGTTTTCGGGGTTGTAGATGGTGTCCATCACCACCATGCCCGTCTTGAACACGCTGGGGTGGATGGGCGACTCGTCCACCTCGGGGTACATGCCGCAGGAGGTGCAGTTCACCACGATGTCGCACAGCACGCCCGTGCGCATGGCCCAGTCCACCTGCCGGCATCCCATCTCCTTGGCCAGCTTGTGCGATTTCTCGTCGGTGCGGTTGGTGACGGTGACCAGCGCTCCCGCGTCCATCAGCGCGTGCACCACGCTGCGGGCCACCCCGCCGGCACCCAGCACCAGGGCAATCCTCTGCTTCAGGGATCCGGGGCTGCCGTCCGGGTTGGCGGGCAGGCCCGCCGTCAGGCTTTCCAAAATGGCCGGGCGGTCGGTGTTCATGGCGTTGAAGCCGGAGGCCGTGCGCACCAACGTGTTGGCCGACTGGGTCTGGGCCACCAGAGATTCCATCTCGGTGGCCTGGTGCACCGCCGATTCCTTGTGCGGGATGGTGACACTCAGCCCCTGGATCTTCAGGGGGGTGTGGCTGGCCAGGAAGTTGGCCAGCTTCCCCTCCGGCACCCGGAACGGCAGGTACAGCGCGTTGATCCCCAGCTTGCGGAAGCCGATGTTATGGACGATGGGGCTGAGGCTGTGGCCGATGGGATCACCCACCACGCCGTAGACCTTGGTCTCCTTGTTCAGCCTGCGCACGCCGTAGATGTTTTGCAGTTGGCCCACCGTCATCATGCCTGGCGCGGGCAACCGCTCGGGATTGAGGGCGGCGTAGGTGAAGGGCGCGCCCAGCACCCCCTGCACCAGCCGGCTGGCCACACCCATGTCCCCCATGCAGAACGCGATGGTAGGCTTTTTGGACACACGCACCAGCTCAAGCACCCGCGCCACATCCTCGATCTGGTTGGGCATGCAGGCGATCTTGATCACATCCGCATCCGCCTCGTGCATGCGGCGGAAAATGGCGTGCAGGTCGGCGGGCACCTCGTTGAAATTGTGGTAGCTGACGATCCGCTTGGTTTTGCCATACCGGGGGATGGACTTGATGAGGTCCTCCTCGATGTCCACCCAGTCAAACCCGGCGACGATCGCCTGGCGCAGCAGCATGCGCCGCTCGTCCTCGGTCCCCTTGAACCGTCCCTTGTCCTCCCGGCGGCGCACCGTGGCCAACAGGGGAAGCGGCTTGTCGGCCAGCAACCGACCGAAATCGGGCGCTTTGGCCAGGTAGTCGATCCGCACCTCGGCCAGCATCACATTCCGGCGGGCCGCCTCCATGATCTCCGCGTGGATCATGTCGTGGCGGGTGCGCGCGATCACCGCGCAGATGGGATCCGGCTTGCGGGGAGCCCCCTCCTGCCCGGCTGGCCCCGCCGTTGCGCCCGGATTGGATGTATCAACTGCCATAGGACACCATGCCGCCCAACCAGCCCGGTTTTCCCTTCTTCGGCCCGAAAAAAAATCAGGCGCCGCGCAGGCTTTGCATGGTCCTTTGTACCACGCCAGCAAGGGTTTCGGGCAGGCGCTGGGGCCAAAAAACCCCCGCCGGCCGCCCGGACCGATTCGGATCGCGATTTTGCCGGTTGAACCGGGAAAAATCCCAGCCAGGGGCGCCTCCCCGCCTGCCGGCGGTGTTAGTATGAAGGCATGGATATCCGTTTGGCCGGCCGGCAGGCCGCCTCGGCTTTCCCCCGTGACCCGCACCCTGCCC
The DNA here is from genome assembly GCA_963923355.1 of uncultured Gemmataceae bacterium. Classification (GTDB taxonomy): domain Bacteria; phylum Planctomycetota; class Planctomycetia; order Gemmatales; family Gemmataceae; genus UBA6894. The sequence continues at coordinate 3,323 of CAWUOE010000050.1, forward strand.
CGTGGATGGACCTTCCGGCATGGGCCTGTATGACCGCGATTACGGCCGGGAACCCTCCTCGGGCAACCCGTTCGCGAGGATGAACTCCCCGTTCACCGGCACCCTGTGCCTGGTGGCCCTGGGTTGCTTTGTGCTCAGCCTCTTCCAGCGGGATCTGGCCCTGCGGATGGGCCTCTCGTGGGACGGCCTGGTCCATGGGCGCGAATGGTGGACCCCCGTCACCCACACCCTCTTCCATGCGACCTTCGGCCCAAACGCGCTGATAGCCTTTGTTTTCTACATGCTGATCATCTTCTTCTTCGGTAAGGAGCTGGAGGATCGGCTGGGCCCCAGGGGCTTGGCCTGGATCACCGGCGGAGCGGCGGCATTTGCCGCGCTGGTGTTCCTGGCGGGCACCGGCTCGGGATTGTTCCAATCGGATTCGCTGCTCTTCGGCATTCCGGTGCTGGCCAATGCCATCCTGATCTCCGGGGTTTTGATCGACCCACGCCGCACCTTCCTGCTGTTTTTCGTGCTGCCGGTGCCCGGTTGGCTGCTGGTGGTGGTGAGCCTCCTGTTTGAACTGGCCTCGGTGGCCCGCTGGGACTTTGGAACCGGTCAGGCTGCCGGCAATATCGCCGGGCTGTTGGCGGGCGGGCTGGCGTACCAGATGCTCACCGGCGCCTGGGAATGGAAATGGCCCCGGCGCACCAACTCGTTCCACCGGCGTGGCAGACCACGGCTGGCGGTGTTCCGCGGCGAATCCCCCGATGAATTCGTGGAAACCACCGCCAGACCTTCAGGCCGCCGCCGGGAGATGAGTACCACGTCCCAGGAACCGGAAAGCTCCCAATCCGGCAATCTCACCGTGGAGGTGGACCGTATCCTGGAAAAAATCAGCCTGCAGGGGTTGCCCAGCCTGACCGACGCCGAGCGCCGAATCCTGCTGAAAGCCAGCGAAACCCTGAAAAAGAAACCCTGATCCCCAGACACAGCCCTGGTGCCCTGATATGCCCCTGTATGAATATGTCTGCTCGGATTGCCAGACCCAGTCTGAACTGCTGGTGATGGGTGCTGAAAAGCCGGTTTGCCCATCCTGCCAGGGCAAGAAAATGGAGCGCCTCTTCAGCCTGCCGGCCCGGCCCGTCATGGCCCCGGCGGGCGGCGGGGGCTGTGATCCGTCGCTGCCCCCCTGCAACCCCCAGTGCTGCCGCTTGCCCCAGGGCGGCTGACCCACCATACTAGGCTTTAGGTCGGAAACAGAATCGCCTCTCCCGCCACACGGTGCGGTCCACAGGTTGCTCTCCCGGACAACCTCGCGTCGCATCGCTGTCCCAATGGGGGCCCAGGCGTGTCCATCGTGACCAGCCATTCCGAAACCATGTCGCCCACCCAATCAGGCAGTGACCATGACCTCCTCCTCACGCTGGAGGAGATCAGCCAGGTGGTGTCCCATTCGCACGACCTGCGGCAAACGCTCGACAACACCTGCCTGCTGATCCAAAAACGGTTCCGGGTGGCGGTCTGTTCGCTGTACCTGTTCGACCCCAGGGGCGTGCACCTCGTGCTGGCCGCCACGGTGGGCCTGCGGCCCGAGGGCATCGGCCGGGTGCGCATGCGACTGGGGGAAGGTTTGACCGGCCTGGTGGCTGAGACGGTCGCACCGGTCAACGAGCCCAACGCCTACACCCATCCGCGGTTCAAGTATTTTCCCGAGGCGGGTGAGGATCCCTTCCAATCGTTCCTGGGCGTGCCCCTGTTGGTGGGCGGCACCGTGAAAGGTGTGCTGGTGGTGCAGGCCATCGAATCGCGTACCTTCTCCGCCGGCGATGTGCGCATGCTGAAGACCGTGGCGGCCCAGCTTTCCAGCCTGGTGACCGATGCCTGGTGGCTGGACCAGCTCAACGCCTTCACCCACGGCGACATGCCCGTGGAACAGCCCACCGGGCCCATCCAGGGCGTGGGGCTCAGCCCCGGCGTGGGCGCCGGCCTGGCCTATGTGCTGGACAGTTGGGAAACCTACCGCCAGAAGGCCCCCAAGCGATCCGAGGATTCCCAGGGGGAGCAGGCCCGGTTGCAGCAGGCGATTGCCGATGCCCGCGAGGAGTTGAAACGCCAGGAGATCGATATCGCCAACCTGGTGGGCGAGGATCAGGGTGCCATCCTGCAGGCGCAGCGGATGATCCTGCAGGACCGCGGCATCGAGCGCGACCTGATCGCCTGCATCAACAAGGGCAGCAGCGCCGAGGCCGCCATCCTCGACACGCTCGACCACTACGTGGCCGCCTATGGCAAGGTGGCCACCGCCGTGCTGCAGGAACGGGTGTACGACATCAAGGACGTGTTCCACCGCGTGCTGTGGCACCTGGTGGGCGGCCGTTCCGACAAGCCCGCCGCGGACCTGCCGGTGATTCTGGTCACCCGCGAGGCCTCGGTGATGGAACTGTTCGCCGTGGAGCGATCGCACCTGGCGGGGGTGGTGGTCGAGCACGGCGGCCCGCAAAGCCATGCCGCCATCCTGGCCCGCTCCCTGGGTCTGCCCATGGTGGGCAAGGTGGAAGACTTCAACCGGGTGGCCCAGCCGGGCCGTTGGCTGCAGATCGATGGCGCCACCGGGCTGGTGGATCCCGATGCCACCCCGGTGGACTCACCCGCCCCCCAGCGCCGGGTGGACAATCTCACCCCGTTGGCTCCCCCGCCCAAGCGCGCGGGCATCCCCACGCTGGAGGCCAACATCAACCTGCTGTGCGAGGTGGAGCCGGCCCTGCGCGACGGCGCGGCCGGTGTGGGCCTGTTCCGCAGCGAGTTCCTCTTTCTGGCCCGGCGCTCGCTCCCCACCGAGGAGGAGCAGGAACGCATCTACGCCAAGCTGGTGACCGGCATGAAGGGCCGCCCAGTCTGCATCCGCACTTTCGACCTGCGGCCGGACAAGCTGGCCTCGGTCTCGCTGTTGGCCAAGGCGGAGCAAGGTTACGACTGGCGGCTGGTGCTGGGTTCCCCTCCCCTGCAGCGGCTGTTCCGTGAGCAGGTGCGGGCGATCCTGCGGGCGGGCATCCATGGCCCGGTGCGTCTGCTGGTTCCGCTGGTTTCCTGCAGTGAGCTGGTAGACCTGGTGGTGGAAACCCTGGCGGACGCGCGGTCCTCGCTGGTGGCGGACGGGCTCGACCACGACAGCCGCGTGGAAATCGGCTTCATGCTGGAATCCGCCGCCGCCATCCCCCTGGCCCACCGCTGGCTCGACCGCGCGGACTTCCTGGCCCTGGGCACCAACGACCTGTCCGCCTCGGCCTTGGCGTTCGACCGCGACAATCCGGTGGGCACACCCCAGCTCGATTACCTCCACCCGGGCTTCCTGGCCCTGCTCGAACCGGTGGTCACCGCCGCCCACCGGCAGAACAAATCGATCAGCGTCTGCGGTGAAATGGCGGCCGATCCCCGCGGCGCGGTGGCCCTGGCCGCCCTGGGAGTGGACCGCCTGAGCGTGCCGGTCAAGGCGCTGCGCCCCATCCACCAGGTGCTGGCCAGCCTGGAGCCCAAGGCGCTGGCCCACGCCCGCCGCGGGCTGCTCGATTCCAGCTCCCGCTCCGGTGTCGCCGACCTGATCGCACCCTTGCTTGCCGGAAAAAACTAGCCCATGGCTGGCAGGCGCCGCTGGATCCGATTGCTCCTGCCTCCACTGTTCGTGGTCCTGCTGGTGGCCCTGTCCGCCAGATCCTTTTTGGAACTGCCCGCCCGGACGATCATGGCGGAGCCAGAACCGTCCTTCCGGCCTACCGCGGCGGTCAGTCTGGGGGGCTACCAAAGCGAACTGCGACTGAAAGAATGGCAAAGCAAACTGCCCGACTTGCAAATCATCGCCCTGGAGCCACCCGCCCGGTGGACGCAGGATGCCGGCCTGCGCCCCTCCACACGCAAAATGACCGACTACCTGCTGGCCAAACGGGGACTGGATCCAGAAGCCGTGCAACGGATTGTTTTGGAGAAGGAGTACGGCTGGCATCCCCTGCGCGCACTCGCCGGGTGGCTGCAACAGCCGGAGCATTCTGAGGATCGCTTGCTGATTTTGGTGGACCCGACCCGGGTCCATTTCTTCCTCACCGGATCCATGGCGATATTGCCCAGGGAGGTGCGGTCCAGGATTCGATTGGAGACGCTGCCCATCCCGGACTTGGCTCCCGAGGTCTGGTGGCGGCGACGCAACGGCTGGAAGGATGTGGCCACCGGCTGGTTCCTGGGTGCCTTTGCACTTTTCGCCGGGGAGGGACAATACGCCGAGAGATTCAACCCGCTGGACTCCGCAGGCAAGGTCACTTGGACCCCCGAATCCCCGCTGGCGGGGGCAACGCCATGAAATCCCCCCAACGAGGCAGGCGCTGGTTCCTGGTGGCGGTGGCACTGCTGCTGCCGTTGCTGACGGCCCCGTGGTGGCTGCCCGCCATGGGCCGCTGGCTGGTCGTGCGGGAGAATCTGGAACCGGCTGATTGGATTCTGGTGCTGGGCGGGGATGCTGAAGTCAGGCCGGTGGTGGGTGCGTGGGCCTACAAGCAGGGATTGGGGAAAAAAGTCCTCTACAGCCAGCCATCCGATCGGTTCGTTCCGGAGGTGCCCTTCGATCCCCCCGAACGGGAACTGATCCCGGCCATCCTCCGTAAGGCGGGCGTGCCCGACGCGGACCTGATCCCCCTTCCCGGTGAGGTGGACGGCACCCTGGGCGAGGGGGAACGGCTGTGCGATTTCCTGCGCCAAAACGGCGGCAAAACCGTGCTGGTGGTCACCACCAACTGGCACACCCGCCGGGCCGGCTGGATCCTGCAGAAAAAGGTGGGGAATCTGGCCCGCATTCAACTGTTGCCTGCCCCGTCGCCCGGTTTTGACCCGGCGGTTTGGTGGCGCTCCCCCGGCGGGGTGGAAATGGTTTTGGCTGAATACCTGAAGATTCTCTGGTACGCGATCCGCGGTTGAACGCTACTTGGCCTTGGGTGCGTCCAGGTAGGGGGCCAGTTCCTTGTCGCGGCGCAACACCCGCTCCAGCTCGCGGGCCAGTTTGTTTTCGCCATCCACCTGCAAGACCTGATCCACCTGCCGCTGCGCCTCATCGATCAGGCCGTTTTCCTCCAGGCGTCGGGCCAATTCGAGCGCGATCCCGGCGCGCTGGGCGGTGGGAGTGAGCACGGTCGCCTTGCGCAGGGAATCGAGCACCTTGTCCTCGGGCTCGCCCATCTTTTGCTGCAGCTCGGCCAGTGTTTTCCAGTTGCCGGGCGCCGCGCCGGCGGCTTGGGCCAGCAACTCCACCCGCGCGGTTTCCAGCAGGCTGGGCCTGGGATCCTTCCGGCGGGGGTCGGGCTTGTGAAGGCGGATCGCCTCCAGCAACACGCCCGGGTCATCGGGCAACAGGTAGTCGAGCAATTTGGCAGGTTGTTCGCCGTTGAGCGAGCGGGCCAGGATGTCCGGCAGGTGCGCGGTGGAGCGACGCAGGCTTTCCCGCCACCGCACCGCGGCGATGTTCTGGTCGGTCTCGCGCTTCTTGGCGGCATCGGCCCCCTGCTGCCTCTCGCCCTCCATCCAACTGGCCAATCCGGCCGAGTACCACAAATCCGGATCGAAGCTGTAGACTCGGGCGGCCCGGTACAGGTGGGCGGACGCCGGCTCGGATTTTTCAAACCGGTCGGCAAACAGACCCAGATAGGCATGGCTGCGACGGTACAGCGGGGACAGCGCCCGGCTCTTGGCCAACTCAGCCAGACCCAGATTCCAATACTTCTCAGCCCATTCCCGGCCGGGCTGGCTGGCCTGGTCCCTTTTCAAAAGCACCTCGGCAGCCTGCATGCCCAACAGGCTGAAGCGAATGGGCCCGCCCAGCGCGTCCACCAGCAGGTCGGCATCGCGCAGGGTCTCGATCTCCCGTTTCAACACCTTGTCGGCGGTATCCTGGGCGGAAACCATGTCCAGGGCTGCCAGACCGATGGTCTCATGCACCTCGGGCATCCACGGCCTCAGACGCCCGGCGCTTTCCAGCAGGCTGATACGCCTTTCCTGTCCCTCGTTAGTGACCGGTTGCTGGTCGGCCTCCAGTTGCAGCCGAAATACCGTCGAGCCGGTGGCCAGGTCATTGACCAGCAGCAATGCCCAGATGGCGAGGATCATGCCCCCCAAACGGGCAACCAGGCCATCCAGCACCCAGACACTGGTTTCCTCATGATCCTTCGATTCAGGCCTGTCGCTGGTATGGCGTGACAAGGCGGAAAGGTGGGCCAGGCAGACCGTTGCCAGCAGCCCCACGGAAGCCATGTGGACGCCGAAATCAGCAACCGAGTGGATCGCCAGCGCCAGCAGGCCGAACAACAGGCCGGTGGGCATCAGCGCCGAGGGCTCGCCGCGGTGCCGCCGGATGCCGCGCATGCCCATCCGCACCAGCCAGAAAACCATCAGCAGCGTCACGGCCAGGCGCGGGATGCCGCCCTCCACCAGCGCCTCGAGGTACTCGTTGTGGGCGTGGTCCAAAACCACGCCCGGAAATCCGCCAATCTGGCGGACGATAGGTTCCACCACGCCCAGAGACCCCGCCCCGGTACCGGTGAGCGGGTACTGGACCACCAGATTCAACAGTGGCTTCCAGACATTGATCCGGTCTTCCTGCAGGGTGGCCTTGTCTGTCACGGTGCCCAGACGCTGGCTGATCTGGTCCCAGCCAAACCAGGCCACCAGTCCCATGACGGGCAAAGCCAGCCACAGGGCCAAAATCAGGTTGCGGGCATCCGGGGCGGAACCGCCCTTGGAAGCCTTTTTGGATTTGCTTTTGCCGGCCCCCAGCCACGCGATGGTGGTCAGGATGATCGACGAGATCAGCGCCAGGGATCCACCCCGCGACATCGACATGGGGATGGTGGCCATCATCAGGGCGATGGCGAAAACGCACAGCAGTGCCGCCGGCTTGTTCAGCAACTCGAGGGGAGAGGCGATGATCTCCTGAATCGGCTTCCAGAATTCGGCCTTTTTCAAAAACCCGTCACGCGACCGGGGGGCGACCTTCTGGTAGTAGGTCCAACCGATCACGCCCAGCACCGCGCCGATGCACAAATTGATGTAATCCGGATAGTGATTACGGCAAATAAACGGGCCGAAGACGGCACCGGGGGTGATCCAGGTCCAGTAGACGATGTCGTTTTTGGCGGACGTGAGCGATTGCGCGATGGCGAAAAAGGCCAGAGCGGCCCCGTTGAACAGCAGCACCCAGCCCATCCGCAGCAGCAGCACCTGCCGGGCCAGATTGGACCGGACCATCAGGTATAGCAGCGTGACTGCAGTGATCTGGGTCAGGAAAACCCGGGTGGCCGCCGGGTCCAGGCTGATCGGCTGCCACGGGGCCGGGAGCGCGGTCTCGGTGCCATCGGACAGCACTTCCGGTTGGGCGGGCACCTGCTCGGCCCGCAGCGCCGCGGCTGCGGGCGAGACCAGTTGCAGGATATCCCTGGGCAGGGGCACCAACTGCCCCAAGGTGATCAGGATCAAGCCGACCAGACAGAGGCCGATGGGGCACAGGCAGATATTCAGCTTGCCTGTGTGAACCGCCAAGCTGGCCCAGCAAAGCAAAGCAATACCCAGGGGCCAGCCCAGAATCGCATAGGCCCACGGGTCATTGGCCCCCAGCAGCCACGGGGCCACCACCACCATGAAAAGCACACAGGCTTCCATGGCAAGCAACAAAGCCGTGGCGGGGCCACGGCTTGTCGGTAAGGCTTCAGCTTTGGACATCCCTAACCTTAGGTCGGGAGACTACTGGCGGAATTACTTCTTCTTGGCCGGAGGACGGCGCGGGGGAGGAGCGTAGGGGTTGGTGGCTGATGCCTTGATGACTCCCGTGTAGGAGAACTCATCCAAGGAGACAACCAACTCACCCTGCTCACCTTCGTTGGTGGTTACCTTGCGGGCCGAGTCAGGCAGTGCCTTACGATCGGTGGCAAAGTGAGCCAACGGGGACTTGGTGCTGGGCACATTGGACCAGCCACCCATGCCAACATAGCTGTCGGCAAACAGGAATGCGGAACAACCAAAAGCTGCAGTCAGGACGAAACAACCAATCCAACTTTTCATGGACGACCCTCCTGTAACTCAAACTAGCTCAAACCTTTTTCAGGTGCAACCTTCTGATTTGCAAAAAGCTCGATTCTTTCATCCCAGAACTAAGACAAGTCATTTCCGTCACAAGTTCCCGGCCCCTATCGAAAATCCCTGAGTAATTATACAGAGCAATCACATTCTAACTGCCTGCCAACAAATCGGTATGGCCTTTCCGTTTCAAGGCGGCGCGAATTTCATCGATGTGGACGTACATACCCTTCCCTTTTCGGTCGGTTCCGCTGCAAATTCCCAGTATTTGTCCCGAACAATCCACCAAGGGGCCGCCGGAACGCCCTGGAATGCTGGGGTCTGCCATTTCCCAATAAAACGCGTCAATTTCACCCGCGTTTTTTGTGGTCAGCACCTTCCCGGCGAGTAGCTCCGGCCTCAGGCTGGGGTACCCCTTGTCACATCCGCTGGTGTGGGTGGTACCCCGAACTTTTGCGGGCAAGGTCCGGGCAGCAGCCAGCTGCAGTGGAGAAATAGGCAATTTAGGAGCCTCCACACTCAACAGCGCCAGATCGATATCCGGCCAACTGTCCACCAACTCCACTTTCATCAATTCTTTGTCCGCTTTAGGTGGGTCCCCCGCCCCGAAAAAAGTGGCATGCCCTTCCTTCGCTTTGCCTTGGAAAAGGTGGTAGGCGGAAAGGGCCAAGAACTTGTCACCCTTTTTCCCCAAAATTACCCCACTACCCTCATTTGCCAAGCCGATGTGCAAAGCCACAGTGGCTTGGACCACCCGGTCCGGGTTTCGGAGGTTGGTATCCGCCAACCGTCCCAGGTCCTGCCCGTTGGCAGGCTGGCCCATCCCCATTTGGGTTAGCAGCAACAGGGTTTCAAACAGCATCCCAGTACCCCCGTGTAATCGGAACAGGCGTCATACCGCAAATAATCATTTATTTCGTCAATCTCTACCCATCTTACTGCCGAAGTATCCAGAGGACCGGTAGGGGCAACCCGTTGGCGGTTGGCCTTTCCCGTTCCTGACCGTCCCATGGTTTCAGGGTATCCAGGCGAATGGCCACCAACCGCCAAAAACTGAGGCTGGCCGCACTCCTGTCAACCTCCCTGTTGGCAGGCTCTGGTTGCAATATCGCCTCCACCACCAAAAGAACCCTGATCAACGAACCACTTTTGGTGGCCGACGAACACCACCTCGAGAAGGAATTCCATCATCTGGCCAAAGCAGCATGGCGGGATTACGAGGGTAGTTGCCGTGACGGGGTCAGGCATTCCCATGCCTTCAAGGAAGGGTTCCTCGCCGGCTATGTGGACCAGCTCGATTGCGGCGGCACCGTGGATCCGCCCACCCAACCCCCTCGCAAATATTGGCTGGCAAAACACCTGAATCCCTTGGGCACCATGGCCACTCTGGATTGGTTCAACGGGTTCCGGCAAGGTGCGGAGATCGCCCAAGCCTCGGGCCTTCGCCGCCAGTACGAGGTTCCACTCTTCGTGCCCGACACCAAATTCACCACGGACCATCATCCCAAGTACTCCAAGCCGAATCAGGCTGGTACCAACAGTCCGGATGACCCGAACCTGCCGGTGCTTCCCATCCCCAGGCCCAGCGCCCCCTCGGTGGAATTGCCTCCACCTCCTGCCAAGCTGCCTGGAGGTGACCGATGATCCGTCCCAAGATCCATTCCGGTTTGATCACCATGCTGATTGGCACGGGTAAACGCCTGCGATCCTTTGCCATTGCCTGGGCGGCCTGCCTTGCCATGGTTGGCGGGTGCGCCCAACTCACCAACCCGGTGATCGATGGCGTGCCCGCCCGCCGGGTACCCGAGG
>CAWUOE010000051.1:0-13155 GCA_963923355.1 uncultured Gemmataceae bacterium
CCGCCCGCAATGGTCGGGCCCCGGTCCCCCAGGCGATTCAGATCATCCGCATGGCGGCCAACGCGCTAGGCTTCCTGCACCAGTCCAAATGCCTGGCCGGGCCCATCATCCCCGCGGAGGTCTGGGCTCCGCTAGACGGAAAATCCGCGCAGTTCCCCTGGGCGGGCTTTGCCGGGGCGCGGCTGTCAGCACGTGGAACAGAAACCATCATATCTTCTACTTTTATCCCCTATTATCCACCGGAAGTGCTCGACGGTGGCACCTGGGACACCTCGGCCGACTTGTATGCCCTCGGCTGTTTTGCCTACTGGCTGCTTACCGGCGAAATGCCGTTCACGGGTACTACAGCCCCCGAATTGCGCGAGCAACAACGCACCCGCAAGCCACGGACACCCCCTGAACTCCGCATGGGGGTTCCCTCCGCACTTTCCGAACTCGTCATGCGCCTCATCTCCACCGAGGCCCACGAACGCCCGCTCAAGGCCCAACCCGTGGCCGATCGACTCACCGTGCTCGGTACCAACACGGCCCCCTCCGCGCCTCCAGGCGACGGATACGTGATTCGGTCCGATCAGCGGAACGCCACGCCGCTACCCCGTCCCATGGCCACCGCCATCGACAATGAGATCAGGAAGTGTCAACAGGAGGCGGATTCCGCCCCGGCCAATCCCGAGCTTTGGCTGAAGCTGGCCCAGGCTCAATTGAAGGCCGGAAGGGCCGGGGATAGCCTCGTGTCGGCCGACAAGGCCCTCAAGCTCAACCCGCGCATGGGCGCGGCAGCCTTGCTGCGTGTGGATGCCCTCTTGGCTAAGGGGCAGGTACGGCAGGCCCTCCGCGACCTCCAGCCCGTCGCCAAGGCATTGCCCGGTGCGCCCCAAGTGCTGATTCGCCTCGCCAAGGCCCATGCGGCTGACGGTAACCACACCCAGGCGGTCGCGGAATGCGATGCCGCCCTGAAAGCGGATGACAAAAATATCGAGGCCCTGTCATTGCGGGCCAAATCCAACCAGGCGTTGGGCCACAATTCCCGGGCCCTGGATGATCTCGACCAGGCCATCCGGTTGGCCCAAAAAGGAAAGCCGGGTGGATTCGCCCGCCTGCTGGCACTCCGCGCCGAAGTGCATCTCCAACTGAATCACCACGAGGAGGCCAAGGCCGACCTGGACCAGGCGCTCGTGACCGACCCTGAAAGCGTTTCTGCCCGCCAGGTCCGGGTCCACTACCTGCTGGCGGTGGGCAAACCGGCGGAGGCAGAAAAGGATTGCGATCACCTGGTACGTCAGGCGGGGCGCATGGCTTGGCCATGGCTACTCCGGGCCCGCCAACGGCAGTTGGCTGGGGAATACCAGCTCGCCCTGGAAGATCTTGATGAGGCCCTCGGCATAGAGGCCACTCCCGCCAGCATGGCCCAAACCGCCTTGCTGTTGGCTGCGGCTCCTGAAAAAGCGGTGCGCGACAGCGAGCGCGCGTTGGAACTGGGCCGCAAGGCTGCCGAGGAAACCGGCTGGGAGGAACCCGCCATTCTGGAGGCGGTGGCGGCCGCCTACGCCGCCTGCGGCCAAAGCGAAACCGCCGCGGGCTGGGTCCTGAAAGCCATCACCAAGGCAAAGCCGGAAGACAGGAACCGCCTTCAGGAAACCCTGAAGCTCTACAAGGCCGGCAAGCCCTACCGCTTGGGCAAATCTTAGCCGGGCAAATCAAGGGACGGCGACCCACTGCACCGCATCCGCCGTCACATGCCCCTCGGTGCCCCCATTGGAAACGATCACACGGGCTTTCCCCGCCGGAAATTCCCAAACACCCAATGAGACAAACGGCTTGCTCTTTCCCGGGTTCCGGGTTTGGTCCACATGCACCGTTTCGCCCTTCCCTCCGTGCTCCACTGTCACCGGCACCCGGCGGCTTCGGTTTGCATTCACTGAGTATGCGAACCGAACCTCATACTTCCCCGACTTGGGAAGTTCGGCCTCGAATAACAGGCGTCCCTTCCCCTTGCCAGTATTGCCATCGTGCCGGTAACCCGTCCCCACATATCCGGGAACCGAGGCACTCGTGGACCAGATTCCCTCCACGGTTGCCTGGTCATCATCCCGCACTATTCCAGGCAGCATGGCGACATCCACGGGAGGAAGGTCCGCCCGGCTCATCCCAGGTTTCTTCGGCCTTCGTTCAAATTCCAGCACTTGGCCATCACGCAACAGGCGCTCCCGCAGCTTGGCATAAGGCAAGTCACCCACCTTCAGATTGCCATCAATCGCCATCGCCGCGGCGGTGCCAGCCGATTGACCCAGCACAAAAAATACCGGCTCCATCCGGATCGACCCGAAGGCGATATGCGTGCTGCCCACACACACCGGCACCAGCAGGTTGTCCACCATGCCGGCTTTGGGAACCATGGCCCGGTAACTGACCGGGTAGGGACCACCCGGGCTTTCCTGCACATCCCCCTCGTTTTGCACATGGCCATGCCCATCCACATAGCGGGCGCAGTTGTGGGAATCCATGTTGTAACTGCCCATACCCACCGGATCAGGCACCGCATCCAACCCGAGGCAATGACGCTCCGTCTGGATCAGTTCAGCCTCCAACCGCCTCGCCTCGCGTACGTAGATCTGCCAGGGCCAGTTCCCGTTGCCCGCGAATTCATCCTGTGCCAATCCCCACTTCGCGCAATGATCCCGCACAGCCTGTGGTACCCGGGGATGATTGGCCAGCGACCACATCAACCCCTGCTGATACTCCAGATGCTTTTGCACGATCCTCGCGCGCTCGGCATAGCCGGCCTCGGCGTAGGAGTGGTTGGCACCGATGAAATCGGTGCTGAATGCGCCGTTGTTGTTGGTGTCCGTTTTGCTATTGGGCATGGGCAGGGGATGCATCGGCACCCGTAAATCCCCGGCCTCGAAATTCCTGAACAGCAACTCATAATCAGACTCCCGGTAGGTCACCGGCTTGGCCCACGGGGTCAGGTTGTCCGGGTTCCGGGTCATGCACATCCGGAAACAATACGCCTGGAGGCGGGAGTCACCCTCTCCGTCCGCAGGAAGGGTCGCCTCAATCCCGGGCAGAAGTCCACTCGCGGGGTCACCAGAAACCCGGTAGGCGCTCACGGGCTTCAGAAAACGATGATTGTGTGTGTTGCGCGCTTTTTGAACGCCATTCAGTGTTTCGTTCTGCTGGCGGTTTGCCTCACGCCCCACCCGGTAAGCCACTCCGGCTCGGGCAAATAAGTCTCCCTCGTAGCTGGCATCCACGAACTGCAGGCCCCGGACTACTTTTCCGGAAACCAGACGAATTGATCGCATCCGCCCACCATCGCGTACGACTGCATCCCGAGATTCCGACAGCGCGTCACCTTTCCACAGCTCCACCCCTGCTTCCCGCAGCCAGTCTTCCAAAACCTTTTCAGCCACCTTGGGTTCAAAGGTCCACTGCGCGTCCTCCTGGGGCCCGGTCCGCCAAGCGGGTGACTGCTCCCGATTTTCAAGGTTCCAGGCGGACGGGCTCTCGTAATGTTTGCGCAGGCGCCGGTAAAACTCACGGGCAATGCCACCGATCACCCGTTTGTCACCCGAGTCCGTTGCTCCCAACCCGGATGTTGTCATCCCACCCACATGGGCTGTCGGCTCCACCAAAACGGCGGTTTTGCCCATCCGCCGCACCTGAATGGCGCAGGCGATGCCTCCGGGAGTGCCCCCGTAAACCACGACATCAAAATCATCCGCCCCCGGAACACCCGTCAGAGCCAGGGCCAAAATCGGGAGCAGCATGGTGCACCAAACCTAGTGGGATTCAGGTGGCGGATCCGTCCTGCTGGTCGATCTGCTCGGCCAGCTTCAAGGCCCTCAACAGTCCGCGCGCCTTGTTCAGGGTCTCTTGCCATTCGTTTTCCGGGATACTGTCAGCCACAACGCCGGCCCCTGCCTGCAAGTGTGCGGCCCCCTTGCGCAGCACCAGGGTTCTCAAAGCGATGCAAGTGTCCATGTTCCCGGAGAAATCGACATACCCCACCGCGCCCCCGTAGGGCCCCCGCCTCACAGGCTCCAGTTCATCGATGATTTCCATCGCCCGCACCTTGGGCGCACCGGAGAGCGTACCCGCCGGCAGACAGGCCCTCAGCGCGTCCAGGGCACTCATCCCCGGTCGCAGATTGCCGGTCACGGTGCTGCACAGGTGCATCACATGGCTGTAGCGTTCCACGGTGAGGACATCCTTCAGCCGCACACTCCCGAATTCACTCACCAGTCCCACGTCGTTGCGCCCCAGGTCCACCAGCATGATGTGCTCGGCTCGCTCCTTGGGGTCGGCCAGCAATTCCGCGGCAAGCGCCTCGTCCTCGGCGCTGTCCTTGCCACGCCGCCGTGTCCCCGCCAGCGGGCGAATGGTCAATTCGCCGTCCTCCAGTCGTGTCATGATTTCCGGTGAGCTGCCCACCAGGCTCAGGTCACCCTCCCGCAGCAGGAACAGGAACGGACTGGGATTCACCACCCGAAGCGCCCGGTAAATCGTGAAGGGGGAAGATTCCGTCCGCGCCTCCAATCGCTGGCTTAGAACCACCTGGAAGATATCGCCGGCAAGGATGTACTCCTTGGCCTTGGCGACGGCTTCGTGAAATTTTTCCCGCGTGAAGGTGGATTGATAGTCACCGGTCACCTCGCCCAAGGGTGCAAGGTCTACCACGGGCAGGGTTCCCCCGTCCCGGATCCGCTCCACCAGTTCGTCCACCTGCCGGCAGGCCTTCTCATACTGCTGCCGATCATCACCTCCCACCCGGGCGTGGGCGACCACCAGCACGGTCTTGTTGATCTGGTCAAAGACCACCATGCGGTCGTACAGCGCGAACGCCAGGTCCGGCAAATCACGATCATCGGGTGGCGCGTCGGGCAGGTGCTCCACCCAGCGCACGGTGTCATACCCCGCGTGTCCCACTGCCCCGCCAAGAAAACGAGGCATCCCAGGCAGGTGTGGCGCCCTGTGTTGCGCGATCAGGGCCTCGAGGGCCCGCAACGGATCCTCCACCGTCTGCCGTTCCTCGTTTCCGTCCGCGTGGCTAATCGTGACTTCATGACCTTTGGCGACAAACCGGCAGAACGGATCCGCCCCCAGGAAGCTGTACCGTCCGGGTTTTTCCCCCCCCACCACGCTTTCAAACAGGAACGACCACTGCGCGTCACCCAAACGATGGAACGCCAGCACAGGTGTGAGACTGTCGGAACTCACCTGGCGGTAAACCGGAACCAGACCGATCCCCGGCTGGCGGCAGAGTGTTTGAAACGTGGCAAAATCCGGATAATACCTGTGCATGACTCGGCGGCGACTCCGGAAAAACAAGCGGCCCAGCCGGTCCTCCGGCCATCCGGAATGTTGACCGAAACTCCATGGCTCCCTCGGCTTCAGGCTAGCGAAAAGCCAAGGGTTTTGAAATGTAGGATGGCGTTTTCCTGCCGGACTTTCTGGCGAAAATGATTTGGGGGCGGCCAATTGGCCGCCCCCAAACGCTCTCAGGCTATTGGCTCTTTCTCAGGACTTGGCTTTGTCCTTGGCGGCATCAGCCGCCTTGTCCTTCGCTTTGTCCTTCCCGGCGTCTTTGGGGGAATCCTTGGCCCCGTCTTTGGCATCCTTGGCCTTGCCTTTGCCCTTCTTGGCTTTGGCGTCTTTGGCGGGTTCCTTCGGCATGTCCTTCGGTTCCGGCAGGGGCACAAACTCCACCCCAACGTTCACATCACAGCCCTTCAACTGCTCCTGAAGCTTTTTGGCTCCCTCCTTGGTGACCTTGGTCTGCCAAAGGTAAAGGTTTTTCAGCTTTTTCATTTCCGCCAGGTGGGACAACCCCTGGTCGGTCACGCCGGTCTCATAAAGGTTCAGGTATTCCAGGTCTTTCATCCCCTTCAGGTGGACCAGCGCCGCATCGGTGATCTTGGTCTTTTCCAGGTGCAGGCGGGTCAGGCTGGTCAAGGGGGCCAACTGCCCGGCAATCTCGTCATTGACCGGTTGGGCCCGAAGGTTCAGGCCCACCAGGGACTTGCTCAGATCCTTCAATGGCGACAGGGTGCCAGCTCCGAATTTATCCACCGGCTGCAGGAAACTGACCTCCAGTCGCGAATCATTTTGGGCCACTTCCAAAACCAGGGCGCCAGTGGCGCGCAAGGCATCCATAGCCTTCTGCTCACCCAGGTCGCGCTTCGCTTTCTCCTGGCCCACCACTGCCAGCGAGGTCAAACCTGCCAGGAACAAAAACACCAGAAAAGAACGCGCCATTCGTCTCACTCCAGATCAGTCGAGTCAATGAAGGCAAGAAAACAGGGGAGGCTTGGGCACCAACCGCAACGCCTCCCCTGAAGGATTGTTCTCAGTGGACTCAGGACAGCTCCTGCCGAACCCGTTCGAGCAACTTGACGGTGGCTTTGATTCCCTCGGGCTCCGACAGGCTGCCCCCTTCCCACTCCACGCTGACCCACCCCTTGTAACCGGCCTTGCGGACGAGGTTCAGCATCCGCTTGTAGTCCGTGTGCTTTTCGTTGCCCTCGCCGTCAAAATCGTGCGATTTGGCGCTCACACCCTTGGCGAACGGCATCAGTTCCTCCACGCCCTTGTAACGGTCGTAGGTTTTGCCATTACCCAGATTAAAATTGCCGAAATCAGGCAGGGTGCCGCAGCGCGGGTGATTCACTTTCTTGATGACCGCTGCCAGCCAGGCGCCGTTGCTCGACAGCCCGCCATGGTTTTCCACGATCACGTTGATGCCTTGGCTGTCCCCAAACTCGGTCAAGGCGGCAAGACCTTCCGCTGCCCGATCCAATTGCTCCTCGTAGGTCCCCGACGAGGCGGCATTCACGCGGATCGAGTGGCAGCCCAAAAACTTGGCGGCATTCACCCATTTGTGGTGGTTCTTGACAGCCTGCTTCCTCTTGTCGGCATTGGCATCACCCAGATTGCCCTCCCCGTCGCACATGATGAGGATGTTCTCAACACCCATATCCTTGCTCTGTTTCAAAAGTTCGTTGCCGGTTGCCTCATCCTCGGCCTTTCCCTTGTAGAACTGGTTCACATACTCCACACCGGAAAGACCGAAATCCTTCTTCGCAATGCTTGGAAAGTTGATCGGGTCCAAGGTCTTCCCGAAAAAGGCCTTGTGCAGCGACCATTGGGCCAGCCCGATCTTGAACCAGGGATCAGCAGCAAGGGTTGCCGCAGGCAGCCGGCTGGCAGCCAAACCACCCATCACTGCCGCACCTGCCAACTGCAAGAAGGAACGCCGATCTGCCGCCTGGTTCAACATGTTCTGCAAACTCCTGACTTCCACCGCCGGGCACCACTCATCCCATCCAAAGTACCCGGTCCGGTTATGAATGCGATGGTAGCAAACCGGTTCCACCAAGCAAGCAACAGGGCCTGTCTGCGAAAAGATGTCGGAGACCCTGCGAAGCTAAAAGCAGGAGAGCCGAAATTGACCTCTCCTTAAGAAACAGAAAAAGGCTTGAACATTTGTACACTATAGGGTAGAGACTAGTGGTCTGGTTCGGGCAGCGACAGGGTGATGCTGTCCCCCCAACCTTTCCATCCAAGCACCGGGAACCACCCAATGCATCCAATCGCCCATTCCGAAACCCCAGCTACTTCCAACCCGCAACCTGAAGGCGAGGCCTCCCCCATGACCAAATGTCCGATTTGTTCCCACCACCTCGCCCCGCGCGGAAAAGTGTGGACCTGCAACCGCTGCCAATTCGAAATCTGCCTGGGATGTTCGGAATCTTGGGCCTTGGAGTAACGAAGAACCCAACCAATCAGCCTTCAAATAGTTAATATGGGAAGATTTTAACGGCAAATTTGTTAATTTGGGGCATTTAAACCCGCTCTTTTAGGGAGCCAAGCCGATTTCTTGCGGATAATTAACAAAATTGCCTTTAAGTCGACCTGATTCTCCACTTTTTTCTTGAACCTTTTTGCGCCTAGAATCGTAGGGAGTAGGGAACAAATGGAAAAGTTTGACGGTTGGTGAAACTGGTCAGCCCATCAAAAAGGCAAGTTCGCCAGAGATGGCTGGGATGAATCAAGGAAGATATAGGGGTTTCTTCACAGGGAGGCCGAACCATGTTGGTACTCAGCAGGAAGGTTGGAGAGAAGATCCTGGTTGGCAACAACATCGTCCTGACCGTGGTCGAGGTGAACGGCAACCGCGTTCGCTTGGGCATCGAAGCCCCGCGGGACATGGCGGTGGTGCGTGGCGAATTGGTGGGCAAAGGCCGCGACTTGGAAGCGGAAATGCCCAAACCGAAAACCGCTTTGTCAGAAACCGGACTCGACAATGAAATGCCTGAAGGCAGTCACTTTGATTTGGTTCTCAACTGAGTAAATCCACCTCGACCGACAACGCCCAAGTCGGCCGATCTTGGAAGAAACCCCCGGATTTAACCCCGGGGGTTTCTTTTTATCCCCGGCATTTCAGCCTGAATGGAAAACCACTGGTGCGCGCGTGGACTGCCCGGGAACCCGGGAGGTCCGGAACAGGGGGACGCCCCCCGTTCCGCCCGGGCAGCCCCGCCCGAATCATCGCCTTTCCATGTCGGCCAAACCCATCCTTGGACCCTAAATTCAAAAGGCCCAAAGAAAGTGCGTTAATCGTTTGGCAAATCCCGTACCCGGCTTGAGAAAATTCCAAACCGCTGTTTTTTCCAGCATGTCGATAAACGCACCGCTTGAAATTGCCCGCCGCATGGCAACAGATGCCCATAAAACAGGCACAAAAATGCTGACAACAAAGGAAGGGCAATACTGTAGCTGACCCGAGCCCAATCAGTCAGGAAAGTGAAGGGTTCAAAAAAAACACCCGGGAAAGGACTCCTGTCCTCCCCCGGGCACTGGGTCAATCTCCCCTCTTCAGGCGGGAAGACGAAATGATTACAGCCGGTTGCTGTATTTCTTGACTCTCCGGCCAAAGACCGGCTGGGAAGGCTTGGGCGCCTCGGGCGGCTTTTCGGCAACCGTCTCCTTCGGTTTCACCGATTCAAACCCTTCCACCTCACGCTTTTCCAGGATCTGGTTGATGAACATTTCCACCTTGGTCAAACGGTCGCCCTGATCCGGGGAAACAAAGGCGATGGCGATGCCGTTGGCGCCGATGCGCCCGGTCCGGCCGATCCGGTGGACATACGCCTCGGGGTCCTCCGGGATATCATAATTCACGACATGGGAGATATCTTTGACATCAATCCCGCGACCCACCACATCCGTGGCGACCAGGTGCTTGATCCGGCCAAGGCGGAAAGCCTCCATCACCCGGTCCCGCATCCCCTGGGGAAGATCCCCGTGGATCATCGCCACCGCGGGAATATCCTTGCGTAGCGAGGCGTAAAGATTCTCCGCCCATCGTTTGCGCTCGACAAAGATGATGCTTTGTGACGGTTTCTCGTCTTTCAAAATCCGCATCAGCAACGGCAGCTTCCGGTCTTCGTCCACGGAAACATAGCTCTGTCGGATCTTCTTGACGGTGGGCTGTTCCGTGGCGATACGGACCTGTTTCGGATCGCGTTGGTAACGCTGAGTCAGGCGCAGCACATCCTCGGGCAGGGTGGCTGACAGCAGCAGGGTCTGCCGGTCCTGCGGACAACGCTTCAAGATCTTCTCGATATCCGGACGGAACCCGATGTCCAGCATGCGGTCCGCCTCGTCCAGCACCACATACTGCGGCCCGCGCGGGACAAATGTGCCCCGTTTCAAATGATCGATCACCCGTCCCGGGGTACCCACGATGAGCGGCACCTTTCGCTCCAGCGCCCGGACCTGGGGCCCCATGCTCTGCCCGCCGCACACCACCACGCTTTCAGGCCCGCCCTCGGGAAGGATCTTCCGGGCCTCTTCCACAACTTGGGCAGCCAGCTCGCGGGTCGGGACCAGAATCAGCGCCTGCGCGTATTTGGAGTCCTCACCGCGGCTCCAAGCGTTGAGAAACGGCAGCAAAAAGGAGGCGGTCTTTCCCGTGCCTGTCTGGGCCTGGCCGATCACGTCATGACCAGCCAAGGCGAGCGGAATCACCCCCGCCTGGATGGGTGTCGCCTTGGTGTACCCAGCCCGGTCCAGGCTGGCCAGTGTCTCAGGGCGCAGCCCCAATTCGAGAAATGATGTGCCGGTACCCTGCGCGTTGCCTGCCGTTTCCCCGGCTTTTTCCTGCATCTCCATGCTCGTTATGTCTATCCCGTGTGATTTGGATCAGATTGGCCATCGGGAGCTTCCCGGATGAGGACCGCAACAGCCCCTTGAATGAGATGAGGCTAGATCAAGCAGTCATATTCTATCCTAAATCATTCCACTGCTCCTGTCCACACGGTATCCCGGTTTGCCTTCACACTGCGCACCGGAGAAAATGACTCTCTGGAGTCATTTCCCTGTCACCCGCCCGGAAGCCTGGCATGCGATTGGAAGACCTGAAGGAGGGATCCGAGCTGGGTGTGTTGGTGGTGGGTGCAGATGCGCCCGGGCTGTTTGCGGCAGCTTATCTGTCGCACCTGGGCGTTGGTTCCGTGGTGATCGATTCCGAATACCGTCCCACTGATTTTTCCCACGCCACAGTCCTTCAGGCGCGTTCCCTCGAAATACTGCGCCTCATCGGGCTGGATGAGCCGATAATCCGCAGCGGCCGAATCCTGGGCGAGTTGGAGATTCTGAACCAGGCCAATTCCTTGGCCTCTCTGCATTTCTCCACCCTGCCATCCCCCTACCCGTTTGCCCTTTCCATCCCCCAGGCCTTGGTCGAAGGGGTCTTGCGGGAACACCTCGAAAAACAAGGGATACCCATCCTGAGGGGAGTCCGTCTGACCGGACTTTCCCAAGAGGAAGGCGCTCCCAACGTTCACCTGACACTTTCCCTGCCGGGGGGCAAGGTGATCAACCTCAGGGCCCGCCAGGTGATCGGATGCGACGGAGCCGCCAGCAAGGTGCGAATCCTGGCTGGAATCCCTTTTCCGGGCATGGAACTCCCACTGCGTCTGGCGAGCCTGGATGTGTCCCTCGAGGGACTGCCCGCCGGGTTTTCCGCTGATCGCCAGCAACTGCACCTGCACGGCGATGGTTGGCTGCTGATCAACCCGTTGCCCACCCCGGGTCAATTCCGGCTGGTTCTCGAACGCTCTGTAGCCGGGGAGGAACCCGTTGCCCTGCGGGCCCGTACCTCCCGCAGGCCGTTTCCCCTGCCGCCGAGTGAAGATCTGGAAAGCCTGGTTAGAACCCGGTCCGGCTACCAGTCACTCCGCTTCATTTCCACCCCGACAGGTCGAGAAATCGCCTGCCACTCACGGGTGGCGCAGTCTTTCAGGAAAGGACACATATTTCTGGCCGGCGATGCCGCCCATATCCATACTCCGCTGGCAGGCATGGGTTTGAATCTGGCGTTGGTGGACATGGCCAACCTGGTTTGGAAACTGGCCCTGGTCGAAAAGGGTTCCGCCCGACCCAAAATCCTGGACAGCTACCACGCGGAGCGTCACCCCGTGGTGCGCGACATGGCCAAAAGGATGGTGGACCTGGAAACATTCAGCCCCAATCTCAGGGGATTGGCCCGTTCCCTGTGTGATGGTCTCCAGCGTTTTCTCCCCAATCTGCAGGCAATTGACGAACAGGGCACCCTTCAGGTCAGCCGCTTGCAGGTGGACTACCGGACCAGCCCCTTGGTTCGGGAAAGTCAGGAAACGGTGCTGGAGGCCATGTTCAGTCAAGGCCCGGGGGGTGTGGGCCTGAAAGCCTGGCGCGCCTTCCGCCAGGGGTTGCATGCCGGTGAGAGGGTCCCGGCCCTGCCATTGCCTGGCGACGCTGCACGAACCGCCACCCTGCTCGACCTGCTGGCAGACGGCAAACACCACGCTCTCGTTTTTGCTGGTCCCGAGGCCAATCAGGTCACAGTGGAAAATGCGGCCCAGGTCGCAGGCGCCATCCAGACCAGGGGCCCTGGCCTGGGCCAGGTGGTTGCTCATCTGTTGGTGGATGATCGCTCTCCCCCGGTACCCAATGGCTTGGCAAGCGGCCTGGACGTGATTTGCGACACCGGAAACCAACTCGGCGGGGACCTGGGATTTCAATCCTCCGGCGTATGTGTCATCCGCCCCGATGGCCACCTCGGTTTCCATGGCCAACCCGCTGAATTTGGGCCCCTGCAGGAATGGCTCGCGGATATTTTTACTCAATAACACCTACGGATAACCTTCATGCCTTCCAATCCCAGGGAAATCCTGGTCAGGGATTTCACTTCTCCCACGGGTGAAGGCGCGCAAGCCTTGGGCCCCTACCTGTTGCGCCCCCTCATCCTGCGTGGCGAACAGGTCGCCGCAACGGCTTGGCGCGTACAAATCCAGGCCGGGGCCAAAACCCCGGCTAGTTATCACGCGCGTTCCGAGGAACTGTACCTGGTCACCTCCGGTGATGGGACGGCTTGGCTGGATGGCCGGGAAATCCCACTGAAAACCGGCACGTTTCTGCGATTGCCTCCCGGCACTACCCACGCGTTCCTCGCCGGTGATTCTGGATTGGAAATGCTCGATATTCACACCCCGGGTTGCTGGCCTGACCACGACACCTACTTCGTCAATGCCACCACCTGATGCCTCCATCAAGTCAGTGGCCCGATAGCTGGCATATTGGCTGGCTTGTGTGGTTGATCCTTGCGGGTACGATGGTTTTGTTTGGCGCATTCAACGGGGGTAATAAACCTGATGGATTCCGGGTGGCCTGGCGGGGCAAACCAATCCCCCGATGATTTCGATTACTCCAGTGGCGTTCCAACCCGCCGCATCCATTCCCAGGAACCTGATTCAGCGGGCCTCGGTCCGGATTCCCAGGCTCCCCTCACCGGGGAGGATACCGCGGTGGCGGTTCGCTTGGCGGTACCCGGCGCGTTTCTTGTCTTCGCCGGGATTTTCAATCTGCTCGTCTCCGGGGTGCTTTTCTTTGCCGGCATCGCCCTCACCCAGGAAAACCCCGAGGAGATCCTCGCCAGAATGCGGCAGGACAATCCCCGTCAGGCCGAAATCCTCGAGGCGCAATTGGCCCAGGCCAACATGACCTGGGAAAAAGCCATTTCCATTTACCGTGCCGGGTTTTTGGTCTCTGGCGGTCTGGGAATTATCGCCGGGCTGTTGGGAATCTGGGGTGGCCGGGCCATGGCCCGGC
>CAWUOE010000052.1:0-13149 GCA_963923355.1 uncultured Gemmataceae bacterium
GATCCAAGGAGCCGTCATTGTCCAGATCGCACAACGCGCCCCCGCGTCCCCGGTGTTCGGTTTCGAAGTAGCCCCCCCCTCTATTCGTGGCCAATTTGAATTTTCCATTTCCCTGATTTCTGAGCAAAACCGGATACATTTTCTGGCCCGCCTCAGTCCCTCCCGGGTAACGAATGGCGTGTCCGTTGACAACAAAAAGGTCCTCCCATCCATCGCGATCAAAATCGCCGAAACCGGTTCCCCAACTGACATTTTTTTGCCCCATCGCCGCCAGTCCGGAGGCGGTTGTTTTCCAACTGAATACGGGTTTGCCATCCTTCAGGCCATCATTGTGATAGAGCGCGTGCGGTTCGTTCTCGTAATTGGTGACCCAGAGTGAATACCTGCCTGTCCGGTCATAGTCGGCCGCATCCACCCCCATGCTGCCATTTGGATTGCCCCGATCATCCCTTGCCACCCCGGCCTCCCTGGCCCAGTTCTTCAACCGAATATCACCCCTTCGTGACTGGTTGAGGTAAAGGAAGTTCTCCACCGTGTCGTTGCAGGCATAAATCTCCGGCTTTCCATCGCCGTCCAAATCGGCCATCAATGCGCCCAATCCCTTGGAAGCCTCTTGGCCGGGTTTTTCCAATCCGGCATCCCTCCCCACTTCCCGGAAGGTACCATCACCCCGATTGTGGTAAAGCAGGTGTTGGAGGCCACGGAATTCCTTGGGGGGACACACATCTTTCACCTGGGTGCCGTAAGAGCACGTCGGATGTTTGGAAAATGACCAATCCGCGTAACAGGCAATGTAGAGATCCGGAAAACCATCCCCATCGAGGTCGCCCCAGGCGGCGCTACTGGACCAGGAATTTGCCGACAAACCAGCCGATCGCGTGACATCGACCAGTTTGCGCCCCTTGGACGAGGCGGAGGGATCAACCGGATCATTACGCAGGAGAGCTACCCTGCCCCAACCTGTCAGAAGCAGATCCTGCCAACCATCCCTGTTGAAATCCGCAACAGCCACCCCGTGGGTATAGAAAGCCCCTCCTTCCAGGTGAATCCGGTCACTCCAATCCTCGAAACGCATTGCCCCCAGATTGTGGAACAAGCGGCAAGGAAGCCCTTGGATATTTTTGCCGTCAAATTTACCCCCGCCAGCAGCCAGGACTTCCTGGAGCCCATCCTGATCCAGGTCAAATATGCCCACACCTCCACCCAATGACTCGAGGATGGACAAATGGTTGGATTCCTCACCATTGCGGTAAGTGAATTGAATGCCCGTGGCAAGCGGGTCCAATTCCTGAAAAAGCAGGGAGCCCGCCTCATCCTGCCAGGAGGGCTTGGAAGTTGTGACGGCCTCAGAAGGCTCAAGTTGAGGTTGTTTTTTGCCTGCACGGCCACAGCCGACAGCCGACAGCAAAATAAAGACCAATAGGAACCCGAGGCAAGAAGGGACAACCGATCGGACAGGCCCTTTCATGTCATTTGACCTTTCGCCGGTGGATGATCACATGCTGCCACGGAAGCTCCTTAAGAGTCTCTACATGTTCCAACTCTGGTATTTCCCTCAATTCGCGCAGGACTTGTTTTTCGCTCATCTTGTGGACCAACTTGATGGGAACCTCGGGATCCTCCAGGCGGAACTCCACCAGCACCAGCCGCCCGCCGGGTTTCAGCGCCTTCGCCAAAGAGCGGGTCACCTCGTAGGGCAGTGAAAGCTCGTGGTAGACATCCACCAGCAAGATCAAATCGGCTGAATCTGGCGGCAGCTTTGGATCCTCCTCGGTGTTGCGGATCAACTCGATATTCGACAGGCCTTCTGCCATTTTCTTCCGTTCGATGATGGCGAGCATTTCCGGCTGGATATCGACGGCTACAGCCTTGCCTTTGGGAACCAAGGCGGCCATACGCAAGGTGTAGTAACCGCTTCCGGCACCGAAATCCACCACCACCTGATCGGGACGGATTTTCAGCAGTTCCAACAAACGCTTGGGGTTCTCCTCCTTTTCCCTTTCCGTACGGTCCAACCACCCTGCTCCCTCATGGGTCATCACATGGGCGATTTCCCTGCCCAAATAAAATTTTCCAAGACCGTTTGGGTCGTGCCGGGGATTGAATTCATACCGGTTTTTCGGATCAGTCTTCTGGTTTTGCTGGGATGCAGGTTCCTGGGCGAAGGAAACACGGTTCGTTGTGGCAAACAGAGCCCAAGCGATCAGAACAAGGCAACGAGACATGATTTTCCCCCATCTAAGCATCTGCTTAAGCATATCCTGATGGCAATGGGGCCGAAACGCCCACCCTTTCACCCTCATCAGGTAATTATCATGCCCCGATTCGGTATCCACGCCAGTATTGCAAAAGGATTCGAGCAGGCATTGGTGGAAGGGCAGTATCTGGGCTGCGAGAGCCTGCAAATATTCACCAAAAGCGCCAGTCAGTGGCGGGGCAAGGCGATTACCCAAGAAAATGCGGAGCTTTTCAAGAAAACCAGGTCCGGTCTGAATACCACCCCGGTCGCCGCCCACAATTCTTACCTTATCAATCTGGCTACCCCGGATGACACACTGTGGAACAAATCAGCCGAGGCGCTTGCGGAAGAATTGGATCGTGCCGACCTGTTAGGACTTGATTATCTGGTGATGCACCCCGGAGCACATGTTGGAACGGGGGAAGCCAATGGCCTGGTAAGGATCCTTCAAGGGCTGGAAATGATCGCGCAACTGGGTAAAAAACCAAAAACCCGGCTGCTTTTTGAAACCACAGCAGGCCAAGGCTCGACCCTGGGTAATCGCTTTGAGCACCTGAGAGTCCTGATTGATGGCAGTCCCAAAGGTTGGAAAACGGGAGTCTGCCTGGACACCTGTCATATCCTTGCAGCCGGCTATCCCCTTGGAACAGCCCAAGATTACCGGGAGACCTTCAGGGAATTTGACAAGGTAGTAGGCTTCAAGCACCTGCACTTTTTCCACATCAATGATTCAGCCAAACATTTGGGCAGCAAGGTGGACCGTCACGCCCACCTTGGCGAGGGGCATGTGGGCAAAGAGGCTTTTCGGGCTTTGGTGAACGATCCCGTGTTTTCAAATCATGGGATGGTGCTTGAAACCGCCAAAGAGAAGCGGAATGGAATCCATATGGATGAAATCAACTTGAAGTATTTGCGCACGCTGGCAGGGAAACGATGAAGGCCCACGATTGAGATGCAAGGGATTTCCTCAAACTGTGGCATCATCCTCCTCGAGCAAAATGGGCCGGGAACCATCAATGCCGAGCCAACAGAGGAAAGCAACCACATAAACAAGAGCGTTGATCATCAAATTGATGCGGAATCCTTCCTGGCTGGCTGATCTTTCCAAGCCGAGACCAGCCTTATCGATTTGATCCTTTTCCGGCTCCCTCATTCCTTCGGCCAACAGATTCTCCCGAGCCTTGGCGACCCACTGTATGGCATGGGTTTCCGAGATAGGGATCTGGTTTTGCATGGCGTAATCAGCCTGATAACCACCGATTAGCCAACCGGTGAAAACGGTGCCCAAAAATCCACCCAAGTTACCGATCATGTTCATGGTTCCGGCAACTATGGCAGCCTGACGGCGACCAATGTCCTGACAAATAGCCCAGGAACTCGCCAGCGTGAGATCATTAAAAAAGCCCGAAAAGCCGACCGCCAATGCAAAAAGGAGCGCACTGTTTCCCATCAGCGGGAAGGTGGCCAGCAGGCAACACAGTGCGGCCAAACCGGTGCCGATCAAACCGGGCAGAGTCCTTCCCAAACGAATTCCGGCCCCCTTTCGAATGAGCCGGTCCGTGAACCAACCACCCACCAGACACCCAACAGCACCCAGGATGAGGGGCCCGCCCTTGTAGAGTGCCCCGATCACATCGCCTTTGGGAACCCCGAACTGTACACGCATGATCTCTGGCAAATAATTCAGGTTGAAGTACCAGGAAAAACTGATGGCACAATATTCCACAGACAGGAGGATTACCGCCGGATTCAGCAGAATTTTGGCCCACGGGACCGAGGAGTGAGCGGCCTCTGTAGCCCCCTTGGTACCAAGACTAATCAGGTCTTTTTCCGCCCCGTTGACCCATGGACATTCCGAAGGACGATTGCGGAAACGAATTGCGAATCCCACGCACCAAACCAGACCCACCAAACCGAACACGAGGAATATGCCACGCCAGGGAAGACCGAACCGATCCACCAAGAGCAACCAAACCAACGGGGTGAGGCCCCCCATGAGGCGAGCGGTTGTCCACAACAATCCCTGGGCCCAGCCCCTTTCGGAATAGGGCAGCCAATTGTGCAGCGCCCGCGTGATGTTGGGAAAGGCACCTGCCTCACCGACACCGAAGAGAAACCTCACTGCCACCAAGCCCCAAAAGCCCAAAAGAACCACACCTCCGACCTTCAGGCCGGCCAATGCGGTCAGCGCAGTGAAACAGGACCACCATAAAACGATGCGAATCAGGGTGCCCCGGGGGCCGAAGACATCGCCCAGATAACCGGTGGGGATTTCAAACAGTGCGTAGGCCAGATTGAACGCCGCCAAGGTCCATGCCCATTGGGATATATCCCCCCCCATGGCATCCTTGATTTGCTTTTCCGCATTGGGAAAAGCAGCCCTGTCCAGATAGGTAATCATGGCCAGGACGCATACCCAGCCCAGCACCTCGTAACGGACCCGTGTCGGTTGGATTTTGTTATTGAGATGATCGGACGCACCGGCGCCCAAGGAACCAGGCAATCCGGACATGCGCGCCACACCCTTCATTGAACAGCAAAAAAATTCACCTCCAAGCGTTTTACACCGAGGGTGAACCCGCGTCATTCATTTTCGCGAGAAAAATGCCCAATCAATGGGCTGCGGCTGGAGGAAGCTCCTGCTGGAGCCTTGGCTTTGACAAGAACTGTTTTTTGTGGGGATCATAATCCACCCACTGACCACCCACCCGGTACAGGTAACGACCGATGCCAAATTTGACGGCCGCCCGCTTCAAGGCATCGGAAAAAGCCGCTTTCCTACGGTCGCCCTCATCCATGTGATCCGCTGCGCTGCCCACATCCATTTTGGTGATCCATTCGCCTTCGAGGCGCAATTTCAGGCGGCATGTCACCGACCCGCCGGGCAGACACTCGTAGTCATCCTGCCAGTTGCCGGGTCCCAACACCTCATCCAATCGATCCTCTATGACCCGCACATCCACGTAAGGCAATGCCAGGGCCCTGCGACCGGCAAAAGCCCCAGGCTTGAAGCGAACCACCCTTTCCGGGAAGGGGGCGGCCAACCGGGCCATCAAGGAAACTGCCTTTTTGGTGGAATCAACCAGGGGGACCGGTAAAACCTCCTCCAGCGGGGATAGGTCAGAATCATCCCGCTTGAGAAAAGCCCCCGGATTCATTTCCTGCCATTTGCCCGCAGGGTTTATTGCCACCAGATGGTTTTGAATGCAGCAATCCATTTCCTTCCCTCCCGACCTTGCCGTTCCCTAGGGGTCGATTTCACCCCTTTCCTGCACCATGCTTGTGCATGACTCCGCTCTCCCTGCACTTCTTCTTGCGCGAAATCGACCCAACCTTTCAGGCAATAAAAAACCGCCGGCGGGACCGGCGGTTTTTAGTCTTTTCTTCCCGATGGATCAGATGAGTTCCGGCATGGGCTGGTTAGGTGTCAGGTGCTGCGGCCGGCCGGTTTGATCCATGAGGGTGTTTGTGGCCGGATCGAGACCCATTGCCTTGTACAGCGTTGCAAACACTTCGCCAAACTGGACCGGACGCTCCTTGGCAAATTCACCGAGCCGATTGGTGGCTCCAACCACAGTGCCTCCCTTGATTCCACCGCCAAACAGCAAGGCACCCGCCACTTGGGGCCAGTGATCGCGACCAGCCTCCTTGTTGATACGGGGTGTGCGGCCGAATTCGCCCCAAACCACCACAGCGACGTCGTCGATCATTCCGCGCAAAGTCAGATCGTCGATCAGAGCGCTGATTCCCTGGTCCAGCTTCGCGCCGTGGTCACGAACCAGGTCAAAATTCTTGCCGTGACTGTCCCAACGACCGTAGCTGAGGGTTACCACCCGCACCCCTGCTTCCACCAAACGGCGAGCCAAAAGCAAGTGCTCGTTGACTGTGGGGGCACCGTCATACTGATACTGGTAGGGTTTCCCAGATCCGTACCTGGCTCTGGTCCTTTCGCTTTCGCGGCTGAGGTCGAGCGCTTCAACGAGTTTGCTGGAGGTCAAAACGCCCATGGCCTTTTCGGTCAGCGTGTCCATGCCTCGGATATGGCCAACCGTGTCGATTTCACGGCGCAGGGAATCGAAACGCTCCATCAATCCCTTGCGCTCGGCCATGTTGCTTGCCAAGGCATTCTTCAGCTTGAGGTTTTCCATGCCCGGCCCATCGGGCTTGAAACAGGCGTAGGAAGGCCCAAGAAAACCAGAAGTGCCCGGATCGGACCATGGCACATGCTGTGTCCTGGCTGCCAGGCCGACGAAGGCAGGAACGGAAGGATCGGTAGGCCCGAGCATTTTGCTGACCGCTGCACCCATGCTGGGTCGGCCGCCCATGGAAGCGATGGAGTTCGGTGGCCAACCGGACATGCATTGGATGGCATCGTGACCACCGGTTGCTCCCACCAAGCTTCGAATGATGGCGCATTGGTTCATGCGTGCGGCGATGAGGGGGAACGTCTCACCGATTTGAATCCCAGGGACTTTGGTAGCAATCGGTTTGAATTCACCACGGATATCCGCTGGAGCATCCGGCTTGAGATCCCACATGTCCTGGTGAGGGGGCCCGCCGCCCAAAAAGACATTGATTACAGCTTTGTGGCCAATTGATTTGCGGCCGGGGCCGTTTGTCTGGCTTTGCTCGGCGCGAAGCAAGTCGACCATGTTGAAGGCACCTGCCCCGACCCCCAAGGCGCCGATCCGCAGAAACTCCCGACGAGCCACTCCATCGCAGTAAGCCTGTTTCTTGCCATAAAGAGTGATCATCTGGGGATCTCCGCCGGGCTCATCTTTGGGAACAACACCTGATCAGGCAGGACAATCAGCGAACTGATCGCTCAGGTTTGTTTATTTTCAAGCAGGAAGCCATGTAAAATCTACTTCCATAACTTGTTCGGGTCAAGCAATGATCTATCTTAACTAAAAAACGATATAATTTAATATAATTATTATTTTTTTGAAACTTCTGCTTGGTTTCCACAGTGTGGAATGCCCATGGAAATTCTTCGTAAAAATCGTAAGATATTATCAGTGTAATTTATATTGATATATAGACAAAATAAAATGCTGTCCAAAAGAATCATTCCATGCCTAGATGTCGACCGCGGGCGAGTGGTCAAAGGCACCAATTTCCTGAACCTCCGGGATGCCGGGGACCCTGTGGAGGTAGCCCGGCGATACGAGTCTGATGGCGCTGATGAGCTGGTTTTTTTGGACATATCCGCCAGTCATGAAGGACGCGACATTCTTGTGGAGGTAGTCCAACGGGTTGCGGAGCAGGTCTTCATGCCGCTCACCGTGGGCGGGGGAATCCGAACCCTGGAAGATGCAACCAGACTGATCCAGGCTGGGGCCGAGAAGGTTTCCATCAACTCCGCGGCCGTCTCCGACCCGGATTTGGTATCGAAAGTGTCCAAACGATTTGGCCGGTGTGCCACCGTGGTGAACATTGATCCCAAGCGTGTGCAAAAAACAGATGGCAGGGTTGTTTGGGAAGTGCATACCCAAGGAGGCAGGAAACCTACCGGGCTAGATGCCTTGGAATGGGCGGTTCGGGTTGAGGGCTTGGGCGCCGGGGAAATCATTTTGACCAGCATGGATGCGGATGGCACCCGGGCCGGTTACGATGTGGAAATGACCAGAGCCGTGGCTGAAAGGGTGCGGGTTCCAGTGGTTGCCAGCGGAGGTGCGGGTCATCCGGACCATCTTCTCGCCGTTTTCCAACAAACCAAAGCCAGTGCCGCCTTGGCTGCCAGTATTTTCCATTACGGGGAATATCCGGTTCCAGTGACCAAGAAACACCTGGCTGACCACGGAATCCGCATTCGTTTGTAACCATTCGCCGGCCATCCATACCCCAACAAACAGGGTTTCAAGAAAGGAACTGAAAAATGTCAGGACACGGGCATTCATCCAGCGAATCATCGAGCGGCCCCTTGGTTCCCCCCAGTCCACCGGTCGCTCCGGGAGGCAAGGAACCGGAGGTGAACAAGCTTTTCCGCATGGTGATGAAGCATGAGGCCTCGGACCTGCACCTGAAAGCAGGCCAACCGCCGATGATGCGCATGCGCGGCGAAATTGTGCGCATGGACATGCGGCCCCTTTCTTCGGAGGACATGGAACGCCTCCTGTTGCCCCTATTGAACCCCAAGCAGAAAAAGATCCTCGATGAAGAGGGTGGGGTGGACTACTCGTATGTGGTCGGCCAGGACGAATGCCGATTCCGGGTGAGCCTTTTCCGGCAGCGCGGGCGGCTTTCACTCATCTCCCGAAGAGTGAACACCTCCATCCCCACATTCGAGAAACTGGGACTGCCAGCCACCATCGGGAACCTGTGCAACTTTCCAGAAGGGCTGGTGATTCTTGCCGGCGTGACCGGGTCCGGCAAAAGTACGACGATCGCATCGATGCTCGACTACATCGCATCGCGTGAACCCCTCCACATCCTGACCGTGGAAGATCCGATCGAGTTCACATTCGTTGACAAAAAGTCTTATTTCAACCAGCGGGAAATTGGCCTGGATTGCATCGGCTGGCACAAGGCCCTGAAGGACGCCGTCCGCCAGGACCCTGACGTGATCCTCGTAGGCGAATTGCGGGATATTGAGACATTTGAAGCAGCAATTCACGCCGCGGAAACCGGGCACCTGGTGTTTGGCACGATCCATGCCGCCTCAGCCGCCACCACCATCAACCGAATTCTGGACCTATTCCCACCCGAAAAGCACGGGGCCATTCGCCAAGCCCTTGCGAACAACCTGAAGGCCATCGTCGCACAAAAGCTTCTGAAAAGCATCAAACCAGGCGTTGGCCGGGTGCCCACCAACGAAATCATGATCGTGAACCCGATCGTGCGAAAACTGATCAGCGAAGGACGTGACAGCTCCATCCTCGACGCGATCCGTATGGGCTACCAGGAAGGCATGGTGGATTTCACCGAAAACCTCCGCCAGTTGGTGGACCGCGGGGACATCGACAAGGCAACCGCCCTGGAGGTTGCCCCCAATCCCGAGCAACTGAAAATGGCCATGAAGGGCATCAAGGTGGCAACGCCTGGCATCTTGTAATCCAACCGATTCGAGCCTGCATACCAACCATTTAACCGCGGCAGATTCTGGAAAAAGCCATGGATTTTCCACGCGATCTCCACTGGGCGGTTCATCCAGTCAAATTGGCCATGATCGTAGGCCTCTTGACCGGTTGGGTCGCCACCCTCAGGTGGGTGGATGAAGACAGCCTGGAAACAGGCATGCCCCAACCATTCTGGAATGCGGGCATGCTGGGTGCGGGGGTCCTAACCCTGCTTGGCTTTCTGATCTCACCTTTTTTCCTTGGGCTGCCCTTGGGTTTGGCTTTGGCTTTCGCACCTGTTTTCATCTACGCCTACCTGCGGAATCAAAAAGTTCCACCAGCCCAACAAGTGCTGACCCCGGATCATTTGGGCAGAGTGGCCAGAGGCCTTTTGGGCATGCGGGAGCGGCGTGTGGCCAAACGAAAGGCCAACCTCCCTCCCCTTCGTTTTGTGGGCAAAACCCTTTCGGGTGGTGTGGAAGACCTGGACGCGGTGGAAAAAGCCCAACAGTCCAAAGGCTACATTGCCGCACTCAACCTTCTGTATGACGCGATCCAGCAGAAGGCCACGGATGTGCATCTGGAACCGCGGGAACAGGAAATGTCCGTACGATTCCGCATCGACGGCCTGATGCAGGGACAGGAACCTCTGGACCGGTCAACAGGGGAATCGATCGTCAACATCTGCAAGGTGCTGGGAGCTTTAGACATCACGGAAAAGCGCAAACCCCAGGACGGAAGTTTTTCGGCAAAAGTAAATGACAACGAGGGTGGCGAGGAAAGGGAAATCGATTTCCGCATCGCGACTGCCGGAAGCCTCCAAGGCGAAAAAATGGTTCTTCGCCTTCTGGGGCGTCAGGCATCCCTGGGGTCTTTGGCGACGCTAGGCTTCACCGACAAAATGCGGAAGCAGTTGCAGACTCTTGTGCACCAACCCCACGGCATGATCCTGGTCTGCGGCCCGACCGGCTCCGGAAAGAGTACCACGCTTTACGCCTGCCTGATGGAGATCGACCGCCGCAGTCGCAACGTCATCACCCTGGAAAACCCGGTTGAATTCAAAATCCCCTCCTGCACCCAGATTGAAATCAACGAGAAAGCCGGAAAAACTTTCGCGGGGGAGCTGCGGAGCGTATTGCGGCAGGACCCTGACGTCATTTTGATAGGCGAAATCCGGGATACCGAGACAGCGGAAATCGCATGTCGGGCCGCACAGACCGGCCACCTTGTCCTTTCAACCATCCACTCAAACGACTCGGTGACAGCCCTTGCCCGGCTTCTGGATCTTGGAATCCCTCCATTCCTCATCGGCAACTCGGTGGTGGGTATACTTGCCCAGCGATTGGTTCGCAAACTGTGCGACGACTGCAAGGAGGGCTATGCAGCCAATCCCGAGGTGGTGCGCCAACTAGGGTATGACCCCAAACAGTTGACCACCCTTTACAAGGCGCGGGAAAACAAAACTGGATCACCAGACTGCTGCACGACCTGCAAAGGGAGCGGATACGCCGGAAGGATGGGGGTATTCGAATTCTTGCCAATCCATGAAGGGGTCAAAGCGCTCCTGAAGGAAGATCCGGACATGGGTGCCATCCGCAAGGAAGGCCAAAAAGGCGGCCTCAGGTCCCTTCAGGAAGACGGGATGCGCCTGGCTGCCCAGGGCATCACAACGATTCAGGAAATCCTGCGGGTGGCCCAATGAGGCATTCATACCCAGAAATAAAACCGCGGGTTAGCACATGGTGATTCTTGCTTGTTTGGTTTTGGTGGCTGCAGTCGCCTATTCCATGGCTGTGGAAGGCATTGCTGAAGCCCTGATCGTTTTATTCATCACCCTGATCGCGGGTTTTTTTGCGTTGGCATCGCACCAGCCCATGGCCAATTTCCTGGCAGGAAAATTCGCAGGTTCCATGGCCGAAGGAACTGAGGATGCCTTGGCCTTGGTGGGGATTTTTTGCCTGACCGCCGGAGGCCTTCGTTGGCTCACCCAGATCATTCTGCCATGGCAGGTAACCTTGCCTCCCCTAGCCAACCAAGTGGGGGGAGCCTTGTTGGGGGCAATCTCTGGTTGGCTTGCAGGGGGCATCCTATCTTTGGCCTTTGCCACCCTACCCTGGCAACATGATTCATGGGGAATGGAATCACCCGTCGCAGCCGATCAAACACCCACGGCATTCCGTACCATCTTCCCATCCGATTTGGTTTGGCTGGCAGGAGCACGCCGCATGTCCGCCAACAGCCGATTTGGCCACGGTGCGGCTTTTGATGAGGACGGGAGTTATCTCATTCGATTTGGCAGACACCGGACAGGATGGAGCA
Organism: uncultured Gemmataceae bacterium; assembly: GCA_963923355.1. Taxonomy (GTDB): domain Bacteria; phylum Planctomycetota; class Planctomycetia; order Gemmatales; family Gemmataceae; genus UBA6894. The sequence continues at coordinate 11,617 of CAWUOE010000052.1, forward strand.
ACAGCAAGCCGCAAACCTTTGCCGGGGAACCTTATTCCGGTCAGCCGTAAACAATGCTAGAACCATCCATCAGGCTGCAACGCACTGCCGAGCGGCAAACCGGGCCACCTCTGCTGCCATTTGTTCCGGATGGGTTGCAAATGCCATGTGCCCGGCACCTGAAATTTCCCGAACCAATCCCGATGGAAGCCTTTTCACCAAATCGATGCAGCAGGATTTTGAAACCATCACATCCTTGTCACCCCGAATGGCCAAGACCGGAACAGGCAACCGGCCCAAGCGCTCGCGCCAGTCAAAGCGTCGGGCCAGGTTCAGGCGTTCGGAAATAACCCCCTGGTCGGTTTGCCAACACTGCCGAACCGCGGCATCGAACAATTCACGGTCAGGCCAATTTCTGCCAAACAATAATTTGAAAAACTGATTAATACCTGGTTTGTTTTTGGGAAGGGGAATATTCGGAAGGACCCATTGGGCTACCTTGGGAATCAGCCCGTTTTCAAAATAAGACCCAACCCCTTGAAGCACCAATCGGCGGAAACGGGAGGGGTGGCGAAGTGCCGCCTCCATCGCCAAAACGCCACCAAAAGAAACGCCCAAGACCGTTGGTGATTCCAGTTTCAGGTGATCGAGTTTGGCAACCAAATCATCCGCAAGATCAGTCAAACTATAGCATTTACGATCACCAATTATGCGGTGCTCTTCACGTACTTCCACACCGACTACTTGAAAGTCCTGGCAGAGTTGTCGAACCAGGGGAGCCATGAGCGGAAGCCCGCCGGCCAAACCGGGAACCAATAATAATGGTTCTCCCCTGCCCCAACTTTGAGCAGAAACCAGTTGATTTCCCAATGGGAAGGTTTTTTGCCAAGTTGGCCGCGGAAGGACAAAACCTTTTTGCCAGTCCAACCATCGGTTTGTGGGTTGCATGTATTTGGATACCGACGATTTGATTCGCTTCGAAAGCAGCTACCGACTGGATTCTTTGCAAAAGAGATGCCAAGGACTTGTTTCTTTTTCGTGCTTATTTTCAAGCTCGAATATCGGTCATAAACTACTGTCGAATTTCAGCTTAAGGCCAATCATTTGCAATTAGCGATAATTAGCGAAACCGCTTTCGCCGCCCAATTGCCTGATTTTTGCGATGAACATCGACAATCATCGATAGCACTAAGGGCTGAAACAAAAACCATTATTTTTCACCATTTGGTTTTGTTTTTTCGTAAGATTGGATTAATCAACCCTTTGAACATTTTTGATTCAGGACCAACGGTTTGAACAAGCAGTCCAACAGCATTCGGTTTGTGGGGGGCAGCCGTTGGCACTGGTTTACAGTTGCGTCCGGCTTTTTTCTGGCTGTTGCTTACACGCTGGGTGTTTTGACCCAAGTTGGCTTGGCTCCCACCCTTGGGATCAATTGCCTTTTTTCAACGCGCATCCTGAGTTTGGATCCGAGCTACCTAGAACCTGTAAATCAGGACGCACCAGTTGAGGGTGGCCAAATCCTAAGTTTGGGAGGTGAATCAGTCACCACTT
>CAWUOE010000053.1:0-13110 GCA_963923355.1 uncultured Gemmataceae bacterium
GGGCCTCATAGCCCTTCCACCGACCCATTTGAAATCCTGGCGCCCGGTGGTTGGTTGCGAAGGAGGATTGTTCACCTGCGTGGGCAGGCGCCTTTTGGGCCCGGCCCTGCGTGCCAATCGACCCGGATTGGGCCTGATCCAAACACTGGATCTGCAAGCCTGCCAGTTGGGCCCGGAGGCCCTAATTCGATTGCTGGAACAGCGGGCCATGGGACAACTGATTCATTTGAACCTGCGCGACAACCCGCTGGGTGATTCGGCCATGGCGAGTCTGGCCCAATCGAATACCCTTGGCCAGTTGTTGGAACTGAATCTGTGGGGTTGCGACATCACCCGGCAGGGTGCCCAGCACTTGGCTTTGGCGTCGGGCCTCGGCAACCTGATTCGGCTCAATTTGCGGAGCAATTTTTTGACCCTGGAAGGGGTCGGGGCCATTCTGGAATCGGAATGTATAGGCCGGGTGGAATCTTTGGTGCTGCAGCGCGTGCGGCTGGAGGATGGCCCTGTTGATTCACAACCGGGCTGGCCGGCCTTGAAATCACTTCATCTGGGTAACAACCAAGCCGGGCCCCAGGTAATCCGCTGGCTGGTGGGCAGCGATAGGTTGTCGAAACTGGAGCACCTTGAATTGAACGGGAACCGGATTCGTTCCCTGGGTGCCAAGGAATTGGCCCATGCGAGGCATTGGAAAAACCTCCGGATATTGGAGGCCCGGGACAACCGAATCGGCCCCGGTGGGGCCAGGGTACTGACCAATCTGAAATTGCCAGCCTTGGAGGTTCTGGATTTACGAAAAAACTGGCTTGGAGACCCTGGAAGAAAAATTCTGAAACATTCGACCATGACCTGGGGTCCAGGGAAGGTGCAGTTGAAATTAGGGGAAAATGAACCCAGGCCGCGCCTTCCCGTGGGGATGCGACCGCCACAAGCGGGCAACCTGATTCGCCGTGCCTGGATGCATGTCCGTGGGCTGTTCGGGTTGTAGCCCGCTACCGGAAAAAATGTTAATTATTAATCCATTCAGGGGAGATTTGTCGTGCCCCTGCCCGCCCCCATCGGGATTCGCCCGACATGCCTTTACTTTTTTTGTTTGCGGCCCTGGGAATCCTGCCTGAATATCCCGAAGGCAACCCGGGACAGGGAAAATCACCTGACTTTGACCGGGAAATCGCTCCCCTGCTGGCCACCCACTGTCTCGATTGCCATCGAAGTGACAATTCCAAGGGAAAACTGGACCTGTCCACCCAAGCGGGAGCGAACCGGGGCGGCAAATCGGGCCCTGCCTTGGTGAAGGGACAACCCGACAAAAGCCTTCTGCTTGATCGGGTGACCACGAATGAGATGCCCCCCAAACATCCATTGGGGGCACAGGAAAAGGAATTGCTCAAGGCCTGGGTTCTAGCGGGTGCGCCCTGGGGCGCGACCCCGGATTTACCCATCGATCCATTCCGTTTCACCACCACCGGTCGAGCCGGGTATGACTGGTGGTCCTTGAAGCCAATCCGTGCCCACAACGTTCCACCAGAATGGAAGGGAAACCCGGTGGATTATTTCATCCGTAAAAGATTGACCAATGCGGGGCTGAAACCGAATCCGGAGGCGGATCAAAGGATTCTGCTGCGACGGTTGCACTTGGACCTGACGGGGCTTGCCCCCACACCGGAAGATTACAAGGCTTTTGCAAGCGACTCCTCGCCCGAGGCCTATGAGCGGCAAGTGGACCGGTTGCTCGCCTCCCCCCATTACGGAGAAAGGTGGGCACGTCATTGGCTGGATGTGGCCCGATATGGCGAGACAGACGGGTTTGAACGGAATCCGAAGCGTCCCAATTCCTGGCACTATCGGGATTGGGTCATACGTGCCCTGAACGAGGATATGCCTTTTGACCGGTTCGCCCGTTTGCAACTAGCCGGCGATGTCCTTGAACCTGACAACCCGGATGCGGTGAAAGCGACAGGTTTTCTGGTTGGCGGCGTTTACAACACAGTGCTTGGAAATGATCAGATGCGGCGGGCCAACCGACAGGATGAGCTGGAGGATTTGGTTGGCACGGTGGGGCAGTCTTTCCTTGGACTGACCGTGAATTGCGCCCGTTGCCACGACCACAAATTTGACCCGATCGGCATGGAAGATTACTACCGGTTGGCAGCCTCGTTGGCCGGAGTGAACCATGGGGAAAGGGGACTGCCAATCCCCGGATTGGCTGGACGGATTTCGGCTCTGGAAACAGAAATCCGGAGGGTGGAATCAGAGCTCGAAAAACTGGAGCAGCCTGCCCGGGAGCTTTTTTTCAAGGAAAAAAAACAGACACAACCCAAACTTCCCGCTCCGAAGCCAATGCTTTCGTGGGATTTTTCCAAAGGGCTGAAGGACACGGAAACCGGTTTGGCACTGAAGCCTGAGGGCTTGGTGAGGCAAACCCCCATCGGGGTTCGACTGGCAGAAAACGGGTATTTGAAATCGGAACCCATTCGCACCACCTTGCGGGAAAAGACTTTGGAAGCCTGGGTGATTGTTGACCCGGGAACCCAACAGGGTGGCGCACCGGTGAGTCTTTTCAAACCCGGGGATGCGACTTTTGACGCGATTGTTTACGCGGAACTTGAAAAAAAACGCTGGATGGCCGGCAGTGATTTTTTCAGGCGGACCAAATCGTTCCAGTCGCCTGAAGCAGTCGCCCCGGCGGCAGATCGCTGGGTGCATGTGGCCATCACTTACCACGCCGACGGAAAGATCACCGGGTACCGTGACGGGGCTCCCTATGGTATGCCCTACCAGTCCGCGGGGCTGTTCCCCTTTGAAGCTGGGAAGTCCCAGTTACTGATCGGTTGTCGATTGGAACCCGCGGGTGGCAACAAGATGTTCACCGGCACGGTGGGACGCGCGCGGGTTTACGACCGTGCCTTGTCCGCCGATGAGGTACGGCAATCTTTTGATCAGGCTGGCACTTGGCCGAGCCGGCAGGAAGTGCTGGCCCGTTTGACCGGAGAGGAAAAATCGCACCATGCGACCCTGGCAGCCAGGCTGGAAGGAATTGGCCAGGAACTGTCCAAGGCTCGAGCGACCCAGGGTGGCAAGGTATACGCAGTGGTTGCCGGAAATCCCGAAGGGACACGCATTCTGGCCCGTGGTGACTACACCAAGCCTGGAAAGCCTGTGGGCCCGGGAGGGGTGCGCGCAGCCGGGCTACCCTCCGGCGAATTCGGTTTATCGCCGGATGCCCCGGACCGGGATAGGCGCATTCGATTGGCCGAGTGGATCACCAGCCCCAACAATCCGTTGTTCGCCCGGGTAGCCGTGAACCGATTGTGGTTGCACCATTTTGGGACGGGCCTTGTGGAAACCCCCAGCGACTTCGGGTTCAATGGTGGCAATCCCAGCCATCCCGAATTGCTGGATTGGTTGGCTGCCGAATTCGCAAGGCAACATTTCAGCCTGAAGGCCATGCACAGGTTGCTGGTCACCAGCGCCACCTACCGTCAGTCTTCCACACCGGTGGCGGAGGGATTGGCCAAGGACGTGGACAACCGACTGCTGTGGCGCATGCGAAAACGCAGGCTGGAAGGGGAAGCGCTCAGGGATTTGATGCTTCAGGCCTCCGGAACGCTGAACCCGGAAGTGGGGGGACCGGGTTTTTCAGATTACCGCGTGATCGATACCGGGAACGGGACCACCTACTATGACCCCTTTGATTCCGATGCACCCGAATTGCAGCGGCGAAGCATCTACCGATTCACACCCCGCGGCGGTGAAACCAGCCTGCTGGATCTGTTTGACTGCCCGGATTGCGCGACAGCCTCGCCCAAGCGCAGCTCCACGACCACTCCCCTTCAGGCACTGACTTTGTGGAATGGGGCCATGGCTCTCCGGCTGGCCGGGAATCAGGCCAGACTGGTTGAGCGGCAACAAGCAGGTGCCTCCACTCAGGTGGAAACCGTTTACCGAATGACCCTGGGAAGACCCCCCAGCGAAACGGAACGCCAAAAAGCGATGGAATTGGCAGAAAAGCATGGCCTGCGTTCGGTTTGCCGGGTTCTGTTCAACAGCAACGAATTCCTGACCGTGGAATGAGGAATCCCATCATGAGCAGCCTGCACCGGCGTGACCTGCTAGGCAGCCTTGGAACATTGGGTGTGGCAGCGATTGCCGGGCTGCTGTCCCAGGAAAGGCGTTCTCGCGCTGAGGGAACGGCAGCTGATTACCTGATCCCAGCGAAGGCGAAGCGGGCGGTGCAAATCACCCTGGTGGGGGGGATGAGCCATATCGATTCTTTCGATCCCAAACCTGCCCTGAAGAAGCTGAATGGAAAGACACTGGAAACCGACTCACCGCCGGATTTGTTCTTCGGGCAGATGGGGCTGTTGCGGCAGCCGGATTGGGAATTCAAACCACGCGGCAAGTCAGGCTTGGAAGTCTCTGAATTGTTTCCGCATATCGCCGGGCAAGCGGACAAGCTGACAGTCATTCGATCCATGGTGACTGACACCGCCAACCACACCCCAGCCCTGTTTGTTGAGAATTCGGGATTTCAGTTCAACGGGTATCCCGCGATGGGAAGCTGGCTCTCCTACGGCTTGGGTTCCCTGGCAGAGGACTTACCAGCCTTTGTGGTCCTTCCCGACGGAAGGAGCGGGCCCAATGGCGCGGCTTCGAACTGGACCAACGGTTTTCTCCCAGCGGAGCACCAGGGGGTGGCCCTACTGCCGGGCCAGCAACCGGTACGGGACCTGAATCCAGCAGCGACTGTGACCCGTGGCGAGGAAATCGCCTCCCGGGAATTTTTGCGGCAAACCAACTTGGCCCATTTGGAGCAGGCAGGAGGGGAAGCCGCCTTGGCGGCCCGTTTGAAAAGCTATGACTTGGCGGCCCGCATGCAACTGGCCATCCCACAAGTCAATGATTTGAGCCGTGAAAGCGAGGAAACGCTGAAGCTGTACGGGATGGACAACCGGGCCACTCTGGATTGCGGCCGGCGCTGCCTGTTGGCCCGGCGTCTGCTGGAAAAGGGGGTGCGGTTCGTGCAGGTATATTCCGGTGGTGCGATTGCGGGGACTCCCCGGCACAGTTGGGACGCGCACGAGAATGTGAAGGAAAATCACGGGGCCGAGGCCCTGCGTATTGACCAACCGGTGGCCGGTTTGCTGGAGGACCTGGGCCGGCGCGGCATGCTCAAGGACACTTTGGTCTTGTTCACCACCGAATTTGGGCGAACCCCGTTCACCCAGTCGGCCAAGGGCACCGTGGGTCCGGGTCGTGACCACAACAAGTATGGATTCTCGTGCTGGATGGCCGGCGCCGGCCTGAAACCGGGATTCGCCCACGGGGCGACAGATGAAACGGGATGGAAAGCCGTTGAGGACCCGGTGACCTGGAATGATTTCCACGCCACCGCCCTGCACCTACTTGGAATCAGGCATGACCGGTTGACGTATTACCATAATGGCATCCGCAGGCGATTGACCAATGTACATGGCGAACTGGTGGAAGGAATATTGAGCTGAAGTTTGCCCTGTTACTCACCTCACAGCCACTCACCTTTGCGTTAAGTTTTGCTGCCGAACAAACTCACCGCTTTTTCGTTTGTCAAAAAACGACTACGCATCAGACATGTGGGCAAACTGGTAATTGCACACACCCTTGAAGCACCCTCAGATTCTTACCCATTCTTCATGGATCCACTGGCAAGAAACCATTTGCCTGACTAAACATGGGATAGCATTTGCGATTTCATAACCGACCAGTTTATTCATTTGATTTTCGGAAATAACCAAATGATTGATCACGCCTCCACCGAGGGAAACATTCCCGGTCAACCCAGGTCGCCTGCCCCTCGCCCCACCCGCCGATCCTGGGCTGAACCCTGGAAGGTGAAGGTGGTAGAACCCCTGAAAATGACCTCACGCTCGGAGAGGCAGAGGGCCATTCAGGGTGCCGGCTACAACACCTTTCTGCTGCGATCTGAGGATGTGTATATCGACCTGCTGACCGACAGCGGCACCAGCGCGATGAGCGACTGGCAATGGGCAGGGATGATGCTTGGAGACGAGGCATACGCCGGCAGCAAGAATTTCTACCACCTCGAGTCAACCATCCAGAAATATTACGGGTACAAGTACATCGTCCCCACGCACCAGGGACGCGGAGCGGAGAATATCCTCTCCCAAATCCTGATCAAAAAGGGGGACACGGTTCCCGGAAACATGTACTTCACCACCACGCGTTTGCATCAGGAACTGGCCGGTGGGACCTTTGTGGATGTGATCGTTCCGGAAGCCCATGACCCGAATCACCTAGGCCTATTCAAAGGCAATGTGGACCTGGCGGCATTTGAAAAGCTGATTCAACGCGTGGGGCCCGACAAGATTCCGTACATCACCATCGGTGCCACCGTGAACATGGCTGGTGGACAGCCCATCTCGATGGAAAATATTCGCGCGGTGCACAAGTTGGCACACCAACACGGCATCAGGGTAATTCTGGATGCCACGCGCGCGGTTGAAAACGCCTGGTACATCCAGCAACGGGAAGCCGGTTACAGCACCAAGTCGGTAGCTGAAATATTGCTTGAATTCTGCTCTTACAGCGACGGCTGCACGATGAGCGGAAAGAAAGACGCCCTGGTGAACATGGGAGGCTGGCTGGCCGTGAACGACCAGTCGATCTACGAGGAAGCCAGCAACATGGTGGTGGTATATGAGGGCTTGCACACCTACGGCGGAATGGCCGGCAGGGACATGGAAGCGATGGCGAGGGGCATTGTGGAAAGTGTGCAGGATGACCACATGCGGGCCAGAATCGGGCAGGTGGAATACCTGGGACAAAAGCTGATCGATTGGGGAGTGCCGGTTGTGCGGCCCATCGGCGGGCATGCCGTTTACCTGGATGCCAAGGCCTTTTACCCGCACCTGCGTCAGGACCAATTCCCCGCCCAGACATTGGCAGCCGAGCTGTACACCGACTCGGGTGTTCGGGCCATGGAGCGAGGAATCGTCTCAGCAGGGCGCAACAAGGACACCGGTGACCACTATTACCCGAAACTGGAACTGGTTCGATTGACCATTCCCCGCCGCGTGTACACCCAAGCCCACATGGATGTCACAGCCGAGAGCGTGCTGGCCGTTTGGGACGAGCGGCAAAAAGCGAAGGGATTGCGGATGGTGCACGAGCCGAAATACCTGCGCTTTTTCCAAGCCAGGTTTGAGCCCCTTTGATTCAGCCGGAAGAAGGTTCCGATTTTTGATCGGGCTGCCAAGGCTGCAGTTCCACCATGCGGGACTCACCCCGCTCATTAGCCTGCCAGACTTTGCGTGTTTCCAGTTCCACCATGGATAGCCAGCCAAAATCGTGATAGGCACCGGTGTCTAGGCACCAAGCAGACCCGAAATCGACCGGTAAACCCTCGCCCATGATGGTGTGACCGCAGACCATGGTCTTGCCCGAGATGTGGGGCATCAGCGGTGGCTCCAGCTTAGCCCAGTGGATCACCGAAGGTGGCTGATCCTCCAGTGCCAGGCCCGCCTCGACATTCGCATGCACCATGAAATGTTGGTCCAGCTCGACCAAATCGAGGCAGGACTCATTGATGAAGCGCCAGACCTCAATGGGAATGGAATTGCGCCAGACGCGGGAGGGCTCGACCCCGAAACTCATCAGGGTGGCACGGCCCCCGGCGGTTTCGAGCCAGGACCTGGAACTGTTTTGGGCCGCCTCGAGAAACATCATCTCGTGATTTCCGCGGAGCGGTGTGAGCACTTCCCTGCGGTGCAGGTCCATCAGCAGCTCCAGGACGCCCCGGCTGTCCTGTCCCCGGTCGATCATGTCACCCAGGGTGACCAAGCGATCACCCGGCTGCAATTCGGCCAGATCGAGCAATTTTTTCAACGCGGTCAGGCAACCATGGATGTCGCCCACCACCAAGGTTCTCATCATCGTTCCCCGAAAACCAACTCCTGACCCTAGCGGCGGGCCTTCCTGGGATTGTCCTTTTCCCGTTCGAGCACTTTCTCCGGATCCCTACCTTCCAAAAGACCCAGGTAGCTGTGGTACCGGCTGGTGGAGATCATGCGGTCTTCCACGGCTTGAAGGACCGCGCAGCCGACCTCGTGGGTGTGGGTGCAACTGGCGAAGCGGCAGAGCGGCACGAAAGGATGGAACTCGACAAAAAAGCCCTCGACCTCCTCCTCCCGCACGCCGGTCAGCTCAAACTGCCGAACCCCGGGCGTGTCGACCACCCAACCACCCGCCTCCAGCTTGAGCAATTCGGCGGTGGTGGTGGTGTGCTTACCCTTGCTGTTCACGTCGCTGACCTCGCGAACACGCAAGCCCAAACCGGGTTGGACGGCATTGAGCAGTGACGACTTGCCAACGCCGCTTTGGCCGGAGAAAACAGTTTGCCGATCCTTCAGCAGTTGGCGCAGAAGGCCGATATTGGTTCCCTTGGCAGCACTGGTGAGGAGAATGCGCACCCCCAGTCCGCTGTAGAGCCCGATCACATGCTGATAATCGGCGGGATCGACCCGATCGGCCTTGTTGAGGCAAATGACAGGTTCCAGGCCACCCTGGATGGCACTGGCCAGGTAACGATCAATCAGGTGCGGTTTGAGTTCCGGCTCGACCAGAGAAACCACGAAAACCACCTGGTCGACGTTGGCCACCAGAGCGTGAATCCGATTGCGGGAATTGCGGACCAGTTGGCCTTTGCGGGGCTCGACCCGCTCGATGACCGCCTCGGCATTGGCCTCACCCGGGCTGGGTGGACGCGGTCCCTTGATCTCACGGGCGAGTTGGCTCTCGGTCGCGCTGGGTGTCACCTCCGGGCGGATCCACACATGGTCACCGCAGACGACCGGGGTGCGTTCATCAGACGAGAGGGTTTTCAGCAAGCGGCGCACCGTGCAGCGAAAAAGTCGCCCATCGGACACCTCGACCACGCTCCAAAGGCCATGGACACGCAGAACCCGACCTGGAAGGCAAACCGACTCATCGATGGCCGGGAGGTCGGACTGGGAAGCATTTTGATCCACCACCACGGTGCGCTTCCGGCTCATTTCGCCACGGTTACGGACACGTGCCTGCTCGGCCGCTGCCTTGGCGTGGCTGTCGCCGCCGTCACCCGTTTCACCCCAAGCCTTTTGGCGGGGAGGCTTGGCCCGGTTTTTCCGCATTTCCAAGCGGATCTTTTTCGGGTTCTTAGCCATTTTTGCCTGGCTCCATCGGGACGGGGCCCCTGTCACCTCAGTGACGCAGGCCGGCGACCAATTCCTGTTTCAATAATGCTTGTGAATTATCCTGAACCGCCTGGTGCAAGGAATTGCCGTGGGAATCCATGGTGACCACTGCCGGGAAATCGACCACCTCCAGTTCCCAGACCGCCTCGGGAGACCCGAATTTTTCCTTCATGTGAACCCCGTCCACCCGTTTGATAGCCTGGGCGTAAATTTGGGACGCTCCTCCGATCCCATGCAGGTAGACACAGCCATGAGCCTTGCAGGCATCGAGCGTCTTTTGACCCATGCCTCCTTTGCCAATGACGGCACGGATGGAATACCGGTCGATCACCGTGGCCTGGTACGGTTCTTCCCGAATGGAGGTGGTGGGGCCAGCCGCCACCACACGGTAGGATCCCTCTGTCCCCAAGACCACCGGCCCACAGTGGTAGATCACTCCATCGCGGAGGAATGGCAGGTCTCCGCCCTTGAAGAGGTATTTGTGGACCTCATCCCGTCCGGTGAAGATCTTTCCTGAGAGGAGCACGGTATCGCCGGCCTTCAGGCCACGGACAGCCTGTTCGGTGAGCGGTGTTTGGAGACGGGTTGCCGATTTCATACGCCCGGCGATTTCCGCCTCGGAGACCAGGGTTTGATGGGGTTCACTGGTTTTCCCCTCGCCTTCATACAGCCATTTTTTGGCGTTGCCTTGGCTGTCGAGCACCACACCCCGACGTCGATAAGCCCAACACATGTAAGCGATGGTGACGAAAAATGAGGCAGGGAGGCGGTTCAGCTTACCCACCTTGCAGGCACCCACCGTTAGCTTGCCACCAAACCCCATGGGGCCGATTTCCAGCTTGTTGGCATCCGCCAAGATGGTGGTTTCCAGTTCGGCCAAAACGGGATCGGGGTTGGTATCGTCGACCAAGCGGAGTAGTTGCTCCTTGGCATGGGCGTATCCCTGGGCGCGGTCACCGCCAATGCAGACACCCAAGAAACCCGGACCACAGCCTTTGCCTTGAGCTTCCCAGACCGCCTCCAAAATGGCTCCGCGTACCCCTTCCAAGTCCCGGTCCAGCCTTTTGCCGCCCACGGTACAAGGCAGGGAAAACTGGGCTGACATATTCTCGCAACCTCCCCCCTTGAGGATGAGGCGAACGTCGATTTCCTCTGCATCATGCTGGTGAAAATGGATCGAAGGGCTTCCCGGCCCCAGGTTGTTTCCCGTGTTGCCACCCGTGACTGAATCGACGGAATTTTGCCTTAGGTACCCCTTGGCGGTGGCGAGTGCGACGGCTTTTTCGGCAGCCTGGGTGAAGGCGTGCTGGTCATACCCGCATGGGGCATGAACAAAAAACGCGATGGACCCTGTGTCCTGGCAGATGGGGGCACTTAGTTCCCTGGCCAGCCCGATGTTACGGGCGACCAAAGCAAGGGCCAGATCCGCCTTGCTACCCGCCTCTTCCAACGCCTGGCGAGTGAGCAAGACCTCGGAAACATCCGGAGGCAAATGGGTGGAGGTTTTGCGAATCAGTTCGAGCAGTGAGGCTTCCAATATCTCTTGGCCAGGCATGACTCATCCAATCGGTGAAAAGCTTGTGAAAAACTTTGGATCTTGTCAGCCATTATAAAGCCAAAGGGGCCGGCGCGCCCATGGCGCGCCGGCCCCTGAAAAACTGGCGTTTTCTCAAACCAAATGATTATTTGGGTGTCTTGGGCAACTCCAAGTCCACCTGGGTGGCGTTGATGATTTCCTTGGTTTCCGCGTTTTGCAGAAACGCCACGGCCTTGAGCTTTTTCAAATCCAGCGGCCGCTCGGAATCCGGATACGGCCTTTGGGCGTTGCTGGTTTCCAAATAAGACTCCAGTTGAGCCTTGAGGTCTTTCAGGTTCAGGCTGGCCTGCAGTGTGCCGGTGGACTGCTCAACGGCTTGTCCGTTGAGGCCACCAGGAAAACCGCGCACCACATGATGATGGAGCCGCTGGTTGTTGCGTCCCTGGTAGCGAACCTCCTCCTCAATGACACAGAACCGGAGGGCATAGCGCTCCGGGTTGGTCACCTTGGAGAATTTGGCGGTCAGCTCGATGGTTTCCCCCTTGGTGGCGGCAGTCAGGTTCAAAAGGGAATCGCCTGACTTTTCGAGCTCTTCCTTCAGGGCGTCCTTGGCCTCCTCGTACTTGGCTTTGGCATTACCCTTGAAGCCACCCAGGGCGGGACCTGTCTTGCCGTTAATGACCACCGTGGGCGTGGAACGGATGCCATAGAAACGAGCCCGATTCTCACTGTCGCGGTTGGTGAGCGGGTCGGGGCCGGGAATGTGCAGGTGGTACTGCAACAGGACGACATCGGTTGGTTTGTATGTTTGCGCCATGGCATCGAACGCGATGTCTGCCGCCACACACGGGGGGCATTGGGCACCGGTGAAAAGCTCCACCAAGGCCACCCGCTTGGATTTCCGTTTGGAACCATCGAATGGCTCAGGCTTGAAAGGGATGGCGGTCTTCAGGAAAACCTGGTCGAGTTCATCCTCCTGCTTGGCAATCGCGGATTTTAGATCGGTGGCTTTCTTGTCGTCCACTCCCTCCAACAGCGAAGCCTCCAGCTTCATGAGGGCAAGAGTCTCGTCCGAAGCAGTCTTGGGATCTCCCTTGATTTTGCGCAACAGCGCCAAACCCATTTCCTTTTGAACATTTTTGCGCCCCATGGCACCCAAGGTGGGGATCAAACTGCGCTGAACCAGAACTTCCGGCAGGCCCGCCAGGGATTTTTCCTGGAATTCGACGGCGGTTTTAACCTCATCGGGCTTCGCATCCTTCAGCGCATAATCGGCAATCAGTGTTCCCACTTTCACCGCAGCGGCAGATGACGGATGGTCCTTCAACACCTTTTCGGACAAGACCAATTTGTCCTTGAAGGAGGCCTTTTCCATGATTTCCTTGACCGCATCGGATCCGGGAGCGGGAATCTCGAGTTTATCCTTTTCGGGGAGGTCGCCCTTGGCGGAAGCCTCCAAAACAGCCGGGAACCAATTCCCATTCAATCGAAAAGCACCCGCGAGGCGCGACTTGGAATCCAAACCCACAAACACCAAATCCAGATTTACCCGACCATCGATATGGAAGGTGGCTTTGTCTCCATCCTTTTTAAAATCGGACAGTTTGGAATCCTTGAATGGCTCGATGCCATGCTTGAGCCATTCTGCCTTGAGGTCGGTACCAGAGCCTTTGATTTCTATCAGGCCGAGGACGGAGTTGCGACCAACCGGCACACTGGGGAGGGTGCCGATCAAAAGCCATTTACCCGCAAGGCCAGAAGCCTCCTGTGCTTGAATGCCTTGAACGCCCAAGGACAAGGCCAACGCCGCCAAGGCAAACCAGATCTTTTTCACCATTGATCATTCCCCACCGTGTAAGGAACAGCTAAAACGTTTCGTTCGGTCGCTGGAAGATTCGAACATGAATCGGGGCCAACTCCTACCGCCATCATCAACAAAGGGTGGAGGGAGGCAAGTCCACCTGAACGATCCTTTCTTGAAGGGAAGGTAAGGAATCAGGAATCGGCTTCAGGGAGGCGGAAAAGTTTGCGCAAAGCATCCAAAAGCGTGTGATTTTCCTGTCCTGCCCCGTTTGCCGATTCTTCGGCAAGGGCGGCGATGGGACCATGCAAATACTGGTTTTGCAACAAGCGGAAGGCACCTTCGATGTACCGTTTGTCCTCGGGGCTGAGGCGGCCATTCAGTTTTTGAAGGAGTTTGGCAACGATGTTCTCCCTTTTGGCCTCGAACTCGCGCGTCAGCCTAGAGATGGCGTTGCCGTGTTTCCTGCGGGTCCAGTCGCGCAAAAAGCGGTTGGACTCCTGGTCGACAATCTGTTCCGCAGCGGGAACATGGCTTCTGCGCTC
>CAWUOE010000054.1:0-13097 GCA_963923355.1 uncultured Gemmataceae bacterium
CAAGGCTTTTTCCCAAGCGATAAAACGCTTTGCGGTTCCCTGGCGTTGATTCCAATATGCTTGGGCCAATCTTTTCCTTTGGGCTTTGGTGCGTTCTTCCACCGCGGCGATCAGGGAAAGGATTTTCTGACTGTCCTCCAGGACCTGACTCGTTGAATGTTGCTGATTGACGTCTGGGATTTTGTTCCCGTTTTTTAAGGCAGCAGCAGCTTTTTGGAGCAAACTGCTTTTTTTGCGGATGATTTCATGCCGACGGGAGAGCTCTTTGGCAATTTGGGTGCAGCGGATTTTCCAGCGCCTTTTCTCCTCCACCAGCTTGGCTTCTTTTTGGTGGAGTTCCACATGGGCGGCGGAAACCGCCGTCGCATGGACTCTGAGAGCAGAAAAAAGATCGTCAGCCTTGGTTGACCGGCTGGATTGTCCAGAATCAGGGGTTTCCAAAACAAAAATCAGGTGCCCCAAACCCAAACGGTCACCTTTGCTCAGTGGGGCTGAATTCACACCTGTACCATTGACCAGTACAGGATGCGCCGGGTCGAGACTTTTGATTTGCCAAGAGCTACCTTTTTTAAACAACAGGGCATGCCAGGGCTTGATGTTATCTTGTGGTAGCCAAATATCGCAATTAGGGTCTGATCCCAAATGAATGGCTGATTGATTCAGGTTCAGCTTGTTTCCCGCCAAGTGCCCTTCCGCCAGAATCAAAAAATCAGGTTCCGGGCTGGCACCAGGAAATTCGGAAAAGTTGCTGTTTTGTTTTTGGAACGCCATGCACACCTCGACACGGAGCCTTTATCCGTATCGGCAACCCGAAAGCAACACCATCATGCATCTGGTTTGCGGGGTTGGTTTTAGGTTTCGATCGGGGATTAGTTCACCACCTTTGGTGGTTCTGTGAGGAAAAAGGCCAGAACCGCACAAGCTAACCCTAGTGCCCAGCCCGCGATCACATCGGTCGGCCAGTGGACTCCCAAATAAAGGCGGGTAAATCCCACAGTAATGCCGTAGCTGATTAGGGGAAGCGAAGCACCAGCCCACAACCATACGGGTGTTTTCATCCGTCGCATGGCCAGGATTAAGCCTGCTGCCAAGGCCATTGAACAACTGGCGTGGCCACTGGGAAAACTGAGCGATTCAGGTTTTTTGTAATTACCAGCCACCTCGACAATGTCCGGTCGGTCTCGGGCAACGGCCCTCTTGGACAATTCCGTGCATCCCAAACACAGGAATATCCCCAATATCAAACCTTTGGCTGCTGGTAGCCTTTGGGGGTTTTGTGAGCGAACAAGCAAGAAAGCAACCAAAAAGCCGGCAGCCAAAATGGATTGCCAATTGCCCAAAAATGTCAAAAAAATCATCAGGGACGTGGCAGATTCAGATCGGGCACGTTCCAGACCGTAGAGAATCCCGTGGTCCAATCCCAGCCATTCCATGTGACTTTCCTTGATTGATGTCCCTTACGACGCTTTTTGATTACCACAGCTACTGAAGGAATCCTCCAGTTCATTATGGACCGAACCGGCCAACTCAAAATGGCGGAAAGTTTCTAAAACAGACCCTGTTGACGATTGGGTTGGCACGTTTCCGACAGTTCACGGAATCAGCAAAGGGGTTGTAATGTCAGCGAAGCCGGTGGTCGTTGTGCCCGATTATTTGGTTGAAAGTTCGGTTGAGAGCAAAATTCTCGGTGATATTGCGGAAATCAGATTACTACAGGCCCATTCCGAGTTGGAGGCCCAAGAGGGACTCAAGGATGCTGATGCCGTACTGCTTTACCATGATGTGTCAATTGGAAATAGTACCATATCATTGATGAATAAATGCAAGCTAATTGTTCGCTGCGGCGTTGGTTATGACAATGTTGATATAAAATCGGCTGGCGAGAGGGGAATTGTTGTCTGCAATGTCCCAGACTACGGTACCGAAGATGTTGCCGATCATGCTTTGATGATGCTGCTGGGAGCGGCACGCCGGTTAGGTGTTTTGCATGAAACGATCCGGGTTGGGGGATGGCAACCGGAAGGGATGTTTGGTGCGCCTCGACTGCGGGGCAAAACAGTTGGCATTATCGGTTGCGGCCGGATTGGTACAGCCATGGCCCTAAGGTGCAAAGCTTTGGGTATGCGGGTGGTTTTCTTTGATCCGTATCTGCGCCCAGGTGCTGAAAAAATGTTGGGTTTGGAGCGTGTCGAATCCCTGGAGGAGTTGTTGCCTCAATGCATGGCGGTCACCCTCCATTGCCTGCTGACCCCGGAAACCCGACACATTCTTAACGACAAAACCTTAGCCATGTTGCCCAAGGATTCGGTGGTGGTGAACACGGCCCGTGGCGGGTGTGTGGATACCCAGGCTTTGGTGCGGGCACTGGAGTCCGGCCATTTGGCTGGGGCTGGAATTGACGTGGTAGAACGCGAGCCTCTGGATGTGGAGGCTTTGAGGAAGCATCCCCGGGTGCTGCTCAGCCCCCACTCCGCCTACTACAGCGTGGAGGGTTACTGGGAAATGCGCTCCAAGGGTGCGGAGGAGGCCAGGCGGGCCTTCACGGGAAAGCCCCTGTGGAATCCGGTCAATCGGTCATTTTTAACGGGAAGCCATTTACCCCTGCGCAAGGAACAATGGGCTCGTTGAAACCAATTGCTAGTCTGGGTCCAATCCCTACGATCTACACCTTTCAGCCTTAATTATCGCAGGCTCTTGTTTTGCCCATATTGCGCATTTGTCCCGCTTTTTGTGTGATTGGAGCTAACCAGTCTGCGGGTGCATTGATCGAGTTTGCTAGGGACTATAAAACACGCCTCAAGATCCGTTCCGGTTGACGGCTTTGGGCTAGGGATCAAAAGGGCGTGAACTAGGACAATTATGCGTTTTCACCTGATTGATCGGATTGTGACGGTTGAGCCATCCAAAAGCCTGACGGCTTGGAAAAACCTCACATTGGGTGAAGAGTATCTGGGAGATCATTTCCCGGGTTTTCCTGTCATGCCCGGCGTTTTGATGTTGCACACACTGGTGGAGGCGGCAGCTTGGTTGTTGCGACTGAGTTCCAATTATTCCCACAGCGTGGTGGTTTTGCGGGAAGCAAAAAACATCAAGTACGGAACCTTCATGGAACCAGGTCGCCGCATGTCCATTCAGGTTGAACTGGTCGAAAACCAGAACGGCTTGGCGACCTTTAAGGGTAAGGGTGAAACTTCCACAGGCGGTACTACGGTTTCCGGGCGTTTCACACTGTTCCAGTACAATCTCGCCGATAAAGACAGAGGTCTTGTTCAAGCCGATGAAAGGATAATTGCTGATTTAAAACAGCAAGAGATGGTGTTAAGGTCGGCGTCTTGAGATATCGATTGATTGCATTTGGGTGGTCAAGGGCAGTAACGGCTCAGATTCGGCATGAAGTCACTTTTCGTGGTAAAGTAGAAGGCCATTTCGGTTAGCAGGGGTGGATTTCACCCCAAGGGGTTCAGGGATGAAGCTGAAGGGTAAAAACGCTGTCGTGACCGGGGCAAGCCGCGGTATTGGCCGGGCCATAGCCGAATCATTGGCGGCTGAGGGTGCGACTGTGGTTGCCATTTACCGGGGGAGCAAAGATGCTGCCCTCGAAATGGAAAAGCACGCTGCTGAAAAGGGGCACCGGATCATTCCCCGCCAAGCGGATGTGGCTGATGCGGGCCAGATCAGCGAGTTGTTCGACGGGCTCGAAAAAGAATTGGGTCAAATTGACATTCTGGTGAACAACGCCGGGGTCATCCACGACGACCTGTTTGTCCGCCTTGAGGAGAAGGACTGGGACAAGGTTCTAGACACCAACCTTTCCGGAACGATGCGTTGCTGCCACAAGGTGGCGTTTCCGATGATGCGTCGTCGTTCGGGCCGGATCATCAACATTTCCAGCGTCGCTGCCGAGTTCGTCAATCCAGGACAAACCAACTACGCGGCCAGCAAGGGGGCGATCAATTCCTTCACACGGGCCTTGGCGGCTGAATTGGCCCCCCGGGGGGTGACGGTGAACGCCATTGCTCCCGGATTCATCGAGACCGACATGAGTGCCGCGGTTCGGAACAAGGCCGGTGACAAATTGAAGGATTTTATTCCCCTACGGCGTTTGGGGCAGCCATCCGATATCGCGAAGGCGGTCGTTTTTTTGGCGGGTGATGACGGAAGTTACATCACTGGTCAGGTTATTACGGTTGATGGCGGTTTGAGTCTTGGGCCTTCTCATGTGAAGTGAGCGGTCCGTGTTTTCAGGAAGGGTCAGCCGGCATGCGGGGCCGTTTGATCTGATGGGGCCGGGCTCGGTGCCCGGTGTCCAAATGGTGCCCCGCTCTTTTTGAGGTGAATTCGATGGCTTCCCAGGACGAGATTTTCCAAAAGGTTTCCGCCACCCTCGTGGAGGCGCTGAATGTTGATGAGGATGAAATCCGCCCCACCTCGACCCTGACCGGCGACCTCGGAGCCGAATCCATCGACTTCTTGGATATCGTGTTCCGCCTCGAGCGCGAATTCGGCATCAAGATTCCCCGCGAGGAGCTCTTCCCCGAAGTTGCCGAAGGGAACAATCCCGAGTTCATGCAGGACGGAGTCGTGACTCCCAAGGGCATCGAGGAATTGAAGAAGGCCATGCCGTTTGCCGACTTCAATGACTTCGAGAAGGATCCCCGCATGACCGAGTTCAGCAACCTGTTCACGGTGAAGATGATCACCAACTATATACAAGACAAGCTGGCCCGCGGTGGTCGCTGATTTTTTGAGGGGCGGCCGGTGTTGATTCACCGCCCGCCCCTTCTCATTACCTGGCTCCAGGAGGAGCCTGTTTAGGCTACGGCGGGTGTGGCAGGATGCCGGCAAACCCCCTTCCTATCCCGGGCGGGTTGAGATGCGCTGGATCTGGCTGGATGGTTTCACCGCATTTGAAAGCGGTGTTAAGGCCCGTAGCGTCAAGAACCTTTCCCTGGCGGAAGATCATTTCGCCCAGCATTTTCCCGGCTATCCGCTGATGCCAGCCGCGCTCATTATCGAGGGGCTGGCCCAAACAGGCGGAATTCTCGTCGGGGAAAAACTCGATTTCAAAGAAAAAGTCGTCCTTGGCAAGGTTTTGAAGGCAAAATTCGAAAGGGATTTTCTTGCCGGCGAGACCTTGGAATACGAGGCCGAAATCATCATGGTGAGGCCCGAGGGCTCAACCGTTGTCGGCAAGGTCTTCTGCGAGGGCAAGCAGGAGGCGGAGGTCGAGATTTTTTTCGCACACCTCGGGCCGAGCTGGAACAAGACCGAAGCCGCTGCGGGTGCCAGTGATGACAATTTTGTCTTCTCCAGCGAGTTGCGATCATTCATCAACCAGGCTCGCAGGCTGGACGCCCAGGCGAAGAAGGCAAAAGCGACTGCGAATTGACCGGCCCTCTGGGCCGGGAATGGTGTTTCCCGGGCGGTTGGAAAACCCCGGGATTTCCGGAAGGGACCTTGGTGACTGACATGGCAAGCGCTGCACGGCGGGGAGTGGTCACCGGTTTGGGTGTGCTTTCCTCCATTGGCTCCGATCCAGAAACCTTTTGGCAGTCCTTGTTGGCCGGCAAAACCGGTATCAAGCGGATAGGCTTGTTTGATCCGTCGGAGTTGCCGTGTCAAATCGCCGGCGAAATGACCGACTTCGACGCAAAGAATTTTATTGACAAGAAGGATCGCAAGCAGCTTCGCGTGATGGCGCGCACCATTCAACTCGCGGTGGCCTGTGCCCAATCAGCCATCACCCACAGTAAAGTTGATAAGAAAGCTATCGATCTGACCCGGTTTGGGGTGATCTTTGGGGCCGGCATGGTGGCTATGGAGCTTCCTGAGACCGCTGATGCCGCCGCGGTCAGCAAAACACCCGAACGTGGTCACATCGATCTGAAGGTGTGGGGTACCAGGGGGCTCGAGGTAATTCAGCCGCTTTGGATGCTGCGTTACCTGCCCAATATGCTTGCCTGTCAGGTGAGTATTCTGCACGATGCCCAGGGGCCCAACAACACCATCACCCAGGATGATGTGGCTGGTCTCCTCGCTTTGGGCGAGGCGATGCGCATCATGCGGCGCGACCACGGGGATTTCTTCCTCGTTGGCGGGGCGGAGAGCCGGGTCAACCCACTCAGCATGACCCGTCAATCGCTTTTCCTGCCGCTTTCCACCCACAACGATAATCCAGCAACAGCGTGCAGGCCCTTCGACTCCGGGCGAACCGGCCTGGTGCTTGGGGAGGGCTCCGGGATCTTGGCCGTGGAGGAGGTCGGGCATGCCCGACGGCGCGGGGCCGAAATCTACGCTGATGTGTGTGGTTTCGGGGCCGCCTTCAACGGCAAGGATCAGGCTGACGCCATCGAACGATCCATTCGGATCGCCATGGCCCAGGCGGGAATCGGGCCTGACGATGTGGATCATGTGAACGCTTCCGGTATGGGCGTGGAAAAGGAAGACCGGTTCGAGGCCAAGGGTATAGCGGCGGCCTTCCAGGGCAGGAAAAGCCCGATCGAGGTCACCTCGATCAAGGCGCATGTCGGGCATTTGGGCGGCTCCTCCGCCACGATTGAACTGGCGGCCGTTGCGTTGTCTTTGCGCCACGGGATGGTTCCCGCAACGCTCAATCACACCGTGACCGACCCATCCTGTCCGGTGAAGGTAATTACGGGGCAGCCCCGGCCGCTTTCCAAGCCGTATGTGGTCAAGACATCCTTCACCAGCGAGGGGCAATGTGCCGCGGCGGTCCTTGGCCGGCATCAGGGGTGATGCCTGTCCACCTCGGGATCAGTTGCCAAACATTTTGCTGTGCTCAACCGGACCAACCGACAGTCAATAACGGTGAACCATCATGAATCCCAAGTACCAGCGCCGGGTTGTCATCACGGGAATGGGGGTGATCACTCCCCTCGGTTGCGATATCGATTCCATGTTCAAATCCCTTCTCGAAGGGCGTTCGGGTGTCGGGCCCATCCGCAATTTTGACGCATCCACTTTTCCGACCAATTTCGCGGCGGAGGTTCCCGGCTTCCAGCTTTCCAATTGGATCAAAGATTGTGCCCGGTGGGATCACAGCGGAATCAACAGCAAATTTGCCGCTGCCGCCGCCCAGCAGGCACTTTCAGCGGCAGGACTTGTGGATGCCCTGAACTCCGGGAAAGTCGACCGCAACCGCATGGGGGTTTACCTGGGTTCAGGTGAGGGCATCCATGACTTCCACAACCTGATGTGGGAAACCGCGGATGCCTACGATCCCCAGAATCGCAAGCTCGATTACGCCAAGTTCTGCAAGGGTGGGCGGGCCACCTTTCATGTGGGATCTGAGGCCGATCAGGAGTTGCATACGACCGCCATGCATTTGGCGGCCTACTTCGGCCTCAATGGGCCCAATTTCAATTGCCTTACCGCCTGTGCCGCCAGTTCCCAGGCCATCGGAGAGGCCATGGACCTGATCCGGATCGGCGACAGCGACATGGTTCTCGCCGGCGGGTCCCACAGCATGATCCACCCCTTGGGTGTGACCGGTTTCAACCTGCTCACGGCCCTTTCAACCAACAAGGCCAATCCCCAGGGGGCCTCACGGCCTTTTGACAAGGAGCGAGATGGCTTTGTCCTGGGGGAAGGCGCCGGCATGCTGGTGTTGGAGGAACTGGAACACGCCAAAAAGCGCGGCGCAAAAATCCTGGCAGAAATGACCGGCTATTTCACCACCGCCGATGCGTTCAGGGTGACTGACAGTCATCCCGAGGGCAGGGGAGCCATCGCCTGCATTGACGGCGCCCTCAAGGATGCCGGTGTGGCGCCCTCCCAGATCGGCTACATCAACGCCCATGGCACCAGCACACAGGTCAACGACCGGGTTGAGTCCCTGGCTATCAAGCATGTTTTTGGTGACGCGGCCCGCAACGCGCCCGTCAGCAGCATCAAGAGCATGATGGGCCACCTGATCGCGGCAGCCGGGGCGGTGGAACTGATCACCTGCGTTGAGGCGATGCGCACCGGCTGGCTTCCCCCCACCATCAACTATGAACACCCCGATCCCGAATGCGACCTTGATTACATCCCCAACAAGGCCCGGCAGGCGAAGGCGGTCCATTGCCTGAGCAACAGCTTCGGCTTCGGCGGGCAGAACACGTCCCTGGTGGTGAGCGCCTACACTGGCTGATTTCCGGACCGGGGCCCGACACTTGGACTGGATCACCATACTGGTTTTGACCCTCGGCATTTCTCTGGGCGCTTTCGTCCTTGTTTCTCTGATTTTTTGGATGGTAATTGTTTTCAAATACCTCCACTATGTGACCCGCATTTTCCAGGAGAGGCCGATCTTCGCCATTCCCAGGGGCACTCCCCCCCCGGATGCCGAGGACTTGGTGGTGGATACCGCCAACGGTCAAAAGCTGCGCGCCTGCTACCTCCCAAAGTTGCTGGACGGACCACGCAAGGGAGTGGTCATTTTCGGGATCGAGTTCGGGTCGAACCGCTGGTCCTGCCAGAACCATGCCGAGTTTCTCCGCAAGGCTGGTTACGATGTCTTGTCCTGGGAGCCCAGGGGCCAGGGGGAAAGTGACAAAGTCCCAGGCTATCTGCCTTTGCACTGGGTGAGCGGGCACGAGGTCGAAGATGCCCTGGCGGTGGTGGAGTATGCCTCCAACCGTCCGGATGCGGATCCCAGGGGAGTTGCCCTGGTCGGCCTTAGCAAGGGGGCCGGTGCAGGCGTGGTTGCCGCCTCGCGTGACAGCCGCATCCGCTGCTGTGTCACGGATGGTATGTTTGCCGTCTACACCACCGTCGTGCCCTACATGCGTCACTGGGTGAAGATCTACAGCCGCCTGACTTGGCTCCAGAAGGTGCTTCCCGATATTTTTTACGGCACCATTGGCATCATTGCCTTCAAACGGGTGGCCAGGGAAAGGAATTGCAGCTTCCCGCCTTTGGAAAAGGCAGTGGCTTCCCTCAAGGGCCAGCCCCTCCTCATGATCCACGGGGAGAAGGACACTTACATTCGCCCTGCCATGGCGGAAACCCTGTTCCGCAAATCCCAGACCCGTTGGGGTGGTGAGCGGAAGTTCTGGCTGGTGGAGGGAGCCCGGCACAACGAGGGACTCGCGAAAAGGCCCGATGACTACACGAAGATCGTGTGCGAATTCCTGGACAGGAATCTCAAAGCCCCTGAAGGGCGATCCGCCTGATTTTCTCCTGAAGTTGCTGTTCCGGTTCTTTCTGATTCAGTTGGATGCGCTTTACCGGTTGAGGGTTGATCATGTTTGCCGGCATCCGAAGGCGGTTCCACAAGGCCGTGTTGGACCTGGTGGTAGTGCCCCGTATCAAGCGCCGGCTCATCCAGTTCCATGAGGCTTTGGACAACCCGGCCGAAACCCAGGCCCGGTTGCTGGAGCGAATCATTGAAAGGCATCGCGGAACAGCCTTCGGGCTGGACAACGGTTTTAAATCCGTCCGCAATCCGCTGGACTTCCAAAAAGCTCTGCCCATTGCCGGTTATGACCGTTTGGCCCCCTATATCGAGAGGATGCGGCAGGGTGAATCCAATACCCTGATCGCCGATCCCACCGTGTTCATGTTCGCCCTGACCAGTGGCACCACCGCCACCCGCAAGTTCATTCCGGTGAACGAGTCCTATCTGCAGTCCTACCGCCGCGGATGGAACATGTGGGGCCTCACAGCGTTTCAGAAGCACACCAAGGTGCCGCTGACGCCGATCCTGCAGCTTTCAGGCGATTGGCAGGAGGAGTTCACTCCGGGCGGGGTACCCTGCGGGGCGGTGACTGGCCTGACAGCCACCATGCAGCGCTGGTTCATCCGTCGCCTATATTGCATCCCTGCGGCTGCGGGGAAAGTGAAGGATCCCTTCGCGAAACAATACCTGGCACTGCGCATGGGCATGACTCGGGAGGTGGGCATGATCCTTTCGGCCAACCCCTCCACGCTGGTCAACCTGGCCCGATTCGGGGACGCCAATAAGGAATCACTCCTTCGCGACATGAGGGATGGGACCGTGGACCCGGGTCTGGAAATACCGGGGCCTGTTCGGCAGGCGATGGCCAAGGCCATCCGGGTGAAACATCCCGCACGGGTGCGCCAATTGGAGCAGATCATCCACGACACTGGCACCCTTCTGCCCAAGGATTACTGGCCCGAATGGACTCTGCTGGGCAACTGGACCGGTGGCAGCATGGGGCCCTACCTCCGTCAATACCCCGCTTTTTACGGTTCTAAGCCGGTCCGGGATGTGGGCTTGATAGCCAGCGAAGGGCGGATGACCATCCCACTGGAGGACGGCACCCCTTCGGGCGTGCTGGATATCGTCTCCCATTATTTTGAGTTTGTTCCCGTGGATGAGATGGATAACCCCTCCGGCCGGGTGCTGCTTGCCCACGAATTGGAACAGGGGCAGGATTACTTCATCCTTTTGACCACGGATTACGGCCTGTACCGGTACGACATCCGCGATGTTGTCCGTTGCACCGGTTTCATGGGCAAAACCCCCTTGCTGGAGTTCCTCAACAAGGGGGCGTACTTCTCCAGCATGACCGGAGAAAAACTGAGTGAGCACCATGTGACCCGTTCCATCGACGGGGTCCTCGGGGAATTGGGGATCACCCTCAACACCTACTCCGTGGCACCGGTGTGGGATGACCGCCTGCCCGGTTATGGCCTCTATGTGGAACGAGGAGCTTTTCCCGATCCGGAGCTTGCCAAAAAATGCTGCAGCAGGCTGGAAGACCTCCTTTGCCGAACCAACGTGGAATACGAGGCAAAACGGTCCAGCGCCCGGTTGGCACCCCTTCAGATTGTTTGGCTGAAACCTGGTGCCTGGCAGGTATGGGATAGGGAACGTCTGGCCAAAACCCGGGGTGCCGCCGAACAATACAAGCACCCGTGCCTGATCAATTCCGTTGATTTTCGCGAGACCATGTCCCGCGAAGGCAGGCTGGATGAATAGGTATAATTTGATTCACGGGCGGTGTTTGAGCCCGGGCTTTTGTGGAGGATGATCGAATGGACGCGATTTTGAACGCCCTTAGCAACACATACACCCTGCTGGGCCTGACAGTGGTTGCCGCGGGCCTGATTGCGGTCTACTTCTTTGTGCTGAAAAAGTCCGACTGATTGGGTTCACCGTGCCTTGGCCCGGAAACGTGCCACCACGGTTTCACCAGGCTGGACCAGACCTGTGATTTCCCACCGCAGCTTCGAGCTTCGCACCTCGTTTTCCTGAACCAGGAAAACGTGATCCCGGCTGCAGGTGGCCGAACCTTGTTCAAACTCCAAACGGCCGGACAGGTTGTCCACGATGGCCACATCAGCCAGGGCTTTGCCCGTCTGGTTAGTCAGGCGCAGGGTGAAGGTCACAAATTCGCCCGGGCCAGCCTCGCACCTGTCCGCCCATTTGTGCAGGATCAGCGGTTGTTCCAACACCCGGGTTTCTTCTTTGCAATCCAGGATTGCTTCGCGGGTGATCGCCCTTGCAGTCACCAGGTTGGGGCCTTTTTCCACGCGAGCGACCGCGGTGACGACCTCCTCGTTTTGTAACGAGGCCATGCGCCACCCACCCATTCGGACTGAAAGCGCATCCCTTTGTTTCAGCCTCATCGGCCCGTCCACATCCCTCATGATGCCCGGGTTGCGGGATTCCAAATTGGCCATAGGGGTGTGAACCAGCATCTGGGGGGTGGGTGGTTCTACCCGCTGGGATTTTCCGGGAACCAGGGTGGCGCGCGAGCCGCTGGCCCGTTCCCTGGATCGCATCCCATCCAGCAACAACTCGCCGGTGGCTGCGTTGCTTGGCTGGGAAAGTTTGGCCAAGTCGGGTCCGTTGCGGACAACTGTTCCCCGAACCCCCGCATCCATGACCACCGTGTCCAAGCCGCTGACCTGTCTCAGCCATGCGTAGCGTGGCGCGAAAATGCAGACCCGGTTGGATGGAAGGACGTACCGTCGGGAACCCGGGACTGTGAATTCGGCGACCGCGTCCTCCGGGTTCACACCCTGCGCCCTGCCAGTATTGTCAATCGCCGCCCTTTCCAACCTGTCCCCGCCGTCATGGATGATTTCCTCCTCGCATTCCTTGAGGCCCAGGCGAGGATCGGCGGGGTTGAAGGGCAGGCATGGGAGCTGGGGCGGAAGGGCTGGGGTTCCGGGCGGGGGGTCGCCGGCTCTCCACAGGCTGCCCGGGACCACGCTGTTGTTGAATTCCTCGCCGGTCAACCTTCGGCCGCCCACCCACAACCTGGCCACAGGCCGGCCCAAATCCTTGGCTGTGCGGAAAAGATCGCTGCCCGCAGGTATGTCCGTTTGAGGCGGGATCAGGCCGGAATTGGGATCGGTAGGCGGGGCTTCGTTGCTTTCAAGGTAGAGGATTTTGCTGATCAACCTGCCTTCGGAAACCAGTTTCAACTCTTCGGCGGTCAATACGACAGCCGCCGGGTGATCAAACAATTTCAGGCTGGGAGGCATTCGCACACAACCGAAAACCTCCAGCGTGGGGTACAGGGTCTCACCTGGTCTCAAGCTGGGGGATTCCAATTCAAAGCGGTAGCGATACCCCGGGCGCAACCCCAGGCGGGCTTCAGAGGCAATCGGCCGGGTATCCCTTGGCGCAGTTAACCGGGAACCTTCGGGCAGCACCCAGCGGAGTGGTACCCAGGGTGCGGGCGAAGCCAAAGTGGCGGGGGATGCCATCACACGGTTGGCGGTTGCGTTGTGGCCTTGCAAAGCGGGCCCGGAAAGAGGGGAAACAGGATTGGGAGTTTGGGCGAACAGGAGGTGGGCCATGGAGCCGCTGAGTAAGCTGGCAAGGCACAAACTGCGGGCCTTCAACATGATCAACCTCCTGAAAATGCGGTCGGGCGCGTGTCATCCGGGATTCCACCCGGGGAGGCGGATTTCCCTTTGGACACGCGCCCGTTCCCGCTAGAGGACAGACTCCTGAAGATCCGTTGAACCTATCACTTGGCGGGAGCGACGGCCGGGGGAGCAGGAGGAGTCAGTGGGGCTGAGGTTTCAGCGGGCTTGGGGAGTCCCACCTTCGGCAACTCGGCCTTGGGTCTGTCTCTTATACACATCTCCGAGCCCACGAGACGCTACGCTAT
>CAWUOE010000055.1:0-12942 GCA_963923355.1 uncultured Gemmataceae bacterium
TCCTGGGCGTTAACTGCGGGAGCTGAGCAAAAAGCCCACAGTGCCACCATCGCCATCATCCACGATTTACGCATCTTTCCACCCTCCTCCACTCCGGGCCAACTCATACACAACTCAAAAAAAGCCCCCGGTTCCACAGAACCGGGGGCTTTTTGAAGCAGTTACCTAAAGACACATCAACAATCAGTTGGTGTCCTTCTTCTTCCGCATGCCGCCACCCATCTTGACTTCCTTGACGGTTTCCTTGTCGCCATCGCCTTCGGTGATGACGGTCACGCCACCGCCGCCGCCGCCCTTGCCGCCTTTGCCACCCTTGTCCCCACCTTCCTTGGCGCGCTCCTTCGCCTTGGCAACAAACTCGCCAAGCTTTTCGAAGGTCATTTCGCCGCGGCCACCGACAATCTTGCTGTCGCCGGTGTACTTGAAGGTCTTGTCGCCATCCTTGGTGCCGATGGTGATCTTCTTGCCGTCGGTGTCAACACTCTTGATCTGGCCCTTGTATTCGCCGGCCAGAATGCCGCCGACCACCAGGCCCACCAAAGAAACACCCAGAACGAAAATGCGAAGCATGTCCAACTTCCCCCTTTGAAATCCAAGGACTTCCACCAGGTGGGTTGGAGGATGCCAAACCACTGGCATCCCGCTCCACCCAACTGCGTCAAATCCTAACAAGATGGATGCCAAAGGAAATGGGGTGGCTCATTTTCTCAGAAAATTTTCATAACTAGCTTGGCAACCCTTGTTTGTCAGGCAGTTTAAGAATGCTTCCCCAATCACTCAAGCCCCCAAACAGGCATGCAGCACCCGCTGGTGGTCAGCCAGGTCGGTCATGCAGAAATCGGGTCGGCAGGCTGCCAGCTGATCTTCAGTATGGATACCGGTAGCCACAGCAAGCACTCTGGCACCAATTGCACGGGCGCACTGGACATCCAAAGGCGTATCCCCGATCACCAGAACATTTTCGGGGGGCAGATCCGCCCCAAACCGTCCAGTCACCTCGGTCCAAGCTTCGCGCGCCACCTCGTCACGGTCCAGGTGGTGGTCGCCGAATCCACCAAAGCCAAAACGCTCCCAGATGCCAAAATGGCTCAGCTTGACGGCAGCACCCCGCCGGATGTTCCCAGTGAGCAGGCCCACCGCCACCCCGGGAGTTTCAGCCAAAGCATCCAATACCGGGACAATGCCCGGCAGCAGTGAGGCCAGCCCCTGCTCTTGCTTGTGGCGCAACTGGCCCGGCAAGTGCGACAGGTAACCTTCCAGGATGGCATCCTCGGCCGGCTTCCCCGGGCCGACGCGGTGGGCCAAAGTCAGGTCACGGACAATGGATCGGTCGGTTCGGCCGGCCAGCGAAATGCCAGCCATGGAATCAGAAATTCCGTGGAGATCCATCATGGCCTGATCGAGGGCCGCCTTGCCCGCCCGGGACGAGGACAGCAGGGTGCCATCGATATCGAACAAAACTACGCGCATGGATTCGGTCACTCGTTGATGCGGATAGCCAGGTATTTGGTTTCGAGGTAGGCATCGAGCCCCTCGTGGGCCAACTCGCGTCCAAGGCCGCTTTCTTTCATGCCGCCAAAGGGGCACTGGGGAGTGGCGGGAACCGGGTCATTGATACCGATGATGCCGGCCTCCAAGCCGTCACCCATGCGGAACGCGGTGGAAAGATCGTTGGTGAAGACATAAGCCGCCAAACCATATTTGGTGGCATTGGCTTGTTCGATGACTTGGTCGATCTGGTCGAAGCCCAAGACGGGCATAATGGGGGCGAATGGCTCCTCGGTCAGCAGGCAACAGTTCGGCGTGATGCCATCGAGAACCGTGGGCTCGAAGAAATAGCCCTTGGAAAACTTGCTGCTCCGTTTGCCGCCGGTGAGCAGGCGGGCACCCTTTCCGGTGGCATCCTGGACGAGGCGGCTGGTTTGTTCCATGGCCTTACCTTCGAACATGGGGCCCACCTCCACCCCGGCATCCAAACCATTGCCCTGCTTGAGGGCCTTGGTGAATTCAACCGCGGCTTCCGTAAAGTTTTTGCGCACCTTTTCGTGCACAAAAAAGCGGCTGGGCGAAATACAGACCTGGCCGTTGTTGCGAAATTTGCCCATCACCGCCACCTTGGCGCCAGCCTCGGGGTCGGCATCGGGGAAGACGATGAACGGGGCGTGGCCGCCCAGTTCCAGGCTGAGACGCTTCACCTGGTCGGCCGCACCCTTCATCAGCTCCTTGCCCACCTCGGTGGAACCGGTGAAGGAGATTTTGCGGCAGATCGGGTTTTCGAGGAATTCCTGGGCCATCTCACGACCGGGGCCGATCACCAAGTTTGCCACACCAGCGGGAAGGCCGGCATCGACAAGGCACTCAAAGACCTGGATAAGGCACAGTGGAGTCTGCGTCGCGGGGCGGCTGACGATGGTGCACCCCGCCGCCAGTGCCGGGGCGATCTTTCGAGATTGCAGGGTGATGGGAAAGTTCCAAGGGCTGATAGCCCCCACCACGCCAACCGGGTGCTTCACTGTCAGGTGACGCCGGCCGGGTTGGCCATGGGGGATCACTTGGCCATAGGCGCGCTTGCCTTCCTCAGCAAACCATTCGAACGTGTCGGCCGAATGCAGCACCTCCCCCTTGGCCTCGGCGAGGGGTTTGCCCTGCTCCATGGTCATGGTGCGGGCAATGGCGTCAGCGCGCTCACGCATCAGGTCGGCGGTTTTCTTCAGCACCTTGGCCCGCTCGTAGGGGAGGGCCTTGCGCCAGACGGGCATGGCCCGGGCAGCGGCTTCCAGGGCACGCCGGGTTTCAGCGCGGCCGGCAAAAGCCACCTCGGTGATGGTCTCCTCCGTGGCGGGATTCTCCACCGCCATCGTCTTGCCACTGTCAGACCGCACCCATTTGCCGTCGATCAACAAATCTGTTCGCAACACACTCGCCATGGTCTTGACTCTCCGCAAATGTTCAGTCTTTCAGCGTTCCCAAACCGGTTTTGCCTGTTTTCAAAATAGCAAAACCGGGTCAATTGACCCGGTTTTAACCGTTTCATCCTGCTGGGCCATCAATCCACATACGGATCCGCGCCGATGTCCTTGAGGATTTCCTGACGCTGCCGCTCATGGACCATCAAATCGACACGGCCCTTGAAATGACGGGCCTCCACCAAGCGCTGGGCGCGGCGGAACAGGCTCAAATACTTTTGCCACATGCTGGACCAACCGATGATCCCGGCCCGGCGACCCTTCTCGCTGATAGCTCGGTATTTGGCGTGCCCAAGCCCCTCAAGCAGATTGTCCTCCAGGCACATCACGAACTGGGCGCTCCCGGGATCACCCTGACGACCGGCACGGCCGGCAAGCTGTCGGTCAATACGCAGTGACTCATGACGTTCCGTGCCGATCACATGGAGGCCGCCGGCGGCAATCACGGACGCATCCGGCTTGATATCCGTACCGCGACCAGCCATGTTCGTGGCGATGGTGACCCGGCCGGCCTGCCCGGCCTCAGCCACGATGTCCGCCTCGCGCTCGTGCTGGCGCGCGTTCAGCACGCGGTGCTCGATGCCGTCGAGCGACATGATCTCGCTGAGACGCTCACTCTTGTCCACGGTGCGGGTGCCGATCAGGACCGCCCTGCCCTCGTCCCGCATCCTTTTCACCATCCGCGACACTTCACGGAACTTGGATTCCTCGTTGGGGAGGATCAGGTCGGGCATTTGCTTGCGACGTATGGGGCGGTTGGTGGGCACGCAAACCACCCACAATTTGTACACACGGCGTATCTCCAACCGGTTCTGCACGGCGGTTCCGGACATGCCAGCCAGGTGCGTGTACAGCCTGAAGAAACTCTGGAATGTGATCTGGGCGGCGTGGTCGGCCTGCTTGTTGATGGGCACCCTTTCCTTGGCCTCCACGGCCTGGTGCAGTCCATCACGCCAGTGTCGATCGGGCATGCGCCGGCCGGTGCTCTCGTCGATGATGACGACCTTTTCCTTCTCGATCATGTAGTGCTGGTCGCGCTGAAACCGGTAATGGGCCTGCAGCGCCTGCTCGATGGCATCGTGCAGTTTGTCCATGGCCTCGGCGTGCTCGCCGCGGGGGGGGTTTGAGTAGCGGACCAGTTGCCGGCCGGCCTCGTTCAGTTCCAGTTTCTGCTTCTGCGGGTTGAAGATGAAGTGCTGTTGGTACTGCATCTGGCGGGCCAGGCCGTCTGCCCAAAGGTAGACCACGCACTCATCGGGGGTGGCGGCACGCGTCTCACCCGAGATGATCAGCGGGGTGCGGGCCTCGTCGATGAAGATATTGTCAGCCTCATCCACCAGGGCAAAGTGGTGGCCGCGCTGCACCCGCGGATCTTCGGCAGCCTTGGCGCGGGCGCCCCCGCGGGACCAGGCAGACCAGAACGGCTGGCCACCTCCGCCCTGCTGGTCACCGCCCGCCAGTTTCAGCCGGTCGCGAAGGAAATCGAATCCGAACTCGCTGGCAGTACCATAGGTGATGTCCATT
Source organism: uncultured Gemmataceae bacterium (assembly GCA_963923355.1). Taxonomy (GTDB): domain Bacteria; phylum Planctomycetota; class Planctomycetia; order Gemmatales; family Gemmataceae; genus UBA6894. The sequence goes on from CAWUOE010000055.1 coordinate 4,491, forward strand.
CGGTAGGCTGCCTTGCGCTCCTGCTCGGGCATCTGCTGCTGCAGCACACCCACACTGAGCCCGAGAAGTTTGTAAAGCGGGTCCAACCATTCCTTGTCACGCTTGGCCAGGTAGTCGTTGACGGTGGCCACATGGACACCCTTGCCGGACAAACCGTGCAGGCAACCCGGCAGGGACGCGATCAGGGTTTTGCCCTCGCCGGTGGCGACCTCGGCCAGCGCCCCCCCGAACATCACGGTGCCCGCCGCAAGCTGCACATCGAACGGGCGCAGGCCCAGCGTGCGTTTGGCCGCGACACACACCAATCCGTACTGCTCCGGCAGGATGCGCCATAGCGATTCACCGCCACGCACGCGGCCCTTGAACTGCTGGCACTTCTGGGTGATCTCGACATCCGACAGGTTGTCGAACTCGCGTTCCCAGTGCCGGATATGGGATATCTGCAATGCAGCCTTGGCCAGCCTTCGGTCCCACGGGCTGCCAATGAGGGACATGACCTTGTTCTTGATTCGCCCGCCCAGGCGGTTGGGGGGCATGATCGCCCTGGCGTCGGGGGCGAGGTGCGGACTGCCGTGGGGGTTTTCTACGGGACGGATTCCCTCCGCCCCCTCGACAGGCAACGGGGAATCCGCCGTGTTGATCGTGTTCGCGACAGGTCTGGCGGTGGACAAAACCCACCTCCGGTTCAACACCCAAAAAAGACCCTTACCAAGCCATGCATTCTAACCACCCAAGCTTATGAAAGCATGGCATTTCCAGCTGAATTACCCGGTCATGGCCCCGGGGAATCGCTGTCAGGACCCTTTTGACAATCCCACCTTCCTCCTTTTCCCTATTTTGCCCAACCGGATCTGGTTGCGTGGATCCCTGTTGAACAGGACCATCTCGTTAAGTCCATCTGCTAGTGTTGGGGTAGATGAAAAAATTGAATAAGTGTTGGCAATGGACGGAGAATTCCGATGCGCTGGCTGAAATCTACCCTCTCGGCGGTGATGGTGTTGGCCCTTGGCTTCTTGGCCATGTCAGCATCCCCCGGCTCGGCACAAAAACCGGAAACGGTTGAGCTGTTCAACGGGCAAAACCTTCAGGGCTGGTATTCCTGGATCAAGGGCAGGGGAAAGGCTACCGACCCGAAGGAAGTCTTCTCGGTCAAGGAAGGTTTGATGCGTATCTCGGGGGAAGAGTGGGGAGCCATTACCACTGAGAAAGAGTACGGGAACTACACCCTGACGATGGAATATGGCTGGGGGGGCAAGGTATGGCCACCCAGGGAAAAATCCGCGCGGGATTCCGGTCTGGTGTTGCATTGCGTAGGCAAAGACGGGGCCCACAGCGATAGCTGGATGCTGGGCTTGCAGGTCAACATGATCGAGGGTGGCACGGGTGACCTTTCCATCCTGGGTAAAAGCCCCGAACACACCTTCCAATCACCCGCCGAGGAGCGCCCGGCCTCGGGCAAGAAGGGTTGGTATTTCAAGGAAGGGGTACCCGGGCATACCTTCGGCCCATCAGCTCGCCTGCTCTGGGGCGACAAGGATCCCAACTGGACCAACACCCTTAATTTCCGTTCCACCAAGGATGTGGAAAAGCCTGCCGGTCAATTCAACACTATGGTGGTGGTGGCCAAGGACGACACGCTCTCCGTCACCCTCAACGGCAAGCTGATGACCAAAGCCAGCGGCCTGAAGGTGCAAAAAGGTAAGATCCAGTTCCAGTCAGAAGGGGCTGAATTGCTCATCCGCCGCATGACACTGCAGCCGGCCAATTAGTCACGGCACCAGAAGACACCCAACCTATCGCCTGCCGGTTTTGCCCTTCCCCTTCCCTTTGGGCCTGCGGGTTTTGACAGGGTATTTAGGCTTCGGGCCGCGGGATGCCTCAGGCTGATCGTCGCGGTCTCCGCGGCCCACCAACTTCAGATCCAAATGAAGCCGTTCTTGGTCCACCCTCAGGATGGACACCTTCACGGCATCCCCCAGACGGAAACGTTTGCCGCGGCGACCGGTCAGTTCGTGGCCGTCTTCATCCAGCGAGAACCAGTCCTCACCCAAGGCGCTGATGTGCACCCTGCCCTCGAACGGCATGGTTACACCCTGGGCAAAAATACCGTAATCCGCCACTCCGGTGATGACAGCGTCGTATTCCTCGCCCTGCCTGTCCGCAAGGTATGCCAAAATCCGCCGTTTCACCAACTCACGTTCGGCGGCTTCGGCGCGGCGCTCGCAGTGGCTGCAATGATCCGCAAGAGACTCCAGCTCACGCTGGTCGAATCCGGCACGGCCCTCCTTGTGCCAGCGGGTCAGTTGACGGTGGACCACCAGGTCCGGATAGCGGCGGATCGGCGAGGTGAAATGGCAGTAGTAGCGGGCAGCCAGTGCGTAATGCCCGCCAGCCTCCGCACTGTAAACAGCTTTTTTCATGCTTCGCAGCAGCGCGAAATGGATGGCCCGCCCCTCCGGCTTGCCCTTGGTCCTCTCCAGCAGGCGGCCTATCTCGAACCGATCCTCCGGGTGCTCCAAGTCGTAACCGACCCTTCCGGCAAACCTGCCGAATCCGCGCAATTTGTAGGGATCAGGGTCGGGGTGGGAACGATGGAGGAAGGGAACCCGGTTGGTCTCCAATTCCTCGGCAACCGCCTCGTTGGCCGCCAGCATGAATTCCTCGATCACCGAATGCGCCACGAGGTGCTTGCGCCAATGCGCCCCGGAAACGCGGTTCTCCTCGTCGAAATCCAGCCTGGCCTCAGGCATCTGCAATTCGAGGGAACCCCGCCGGTGACGCCTGCGGTTCAACACGGCCGCCAGATCCCTCATCTGCAACAGGTGCAGCCGCAGTGCCTCCTCAACCGCATCGGGGCAGGGCGACTCCCGGTCGATCAGCTCCTGCGCCTGCTCGTAGGCCAGCCGCTTGGCCACCTTGATGGCGCCCGAGACAAAACGCCTGCGGGTCACGCGACCCTCGGGATCCATGTCCAGCAGGACGCTTTGCACCAACCGTACCTGGCCTTCCTGCAGGCTGGCCACCGCGTTGCTGATCGATTCCGGAATCATCGGGATCACTTTGCCCGGCAGATAGACGCTGGTCGCGCGGTTGCGCGCCTCGCGGTCTAGCGGACCGCCAACAGGCACCAGGGCGCCCACATCGGCGATATGCACCTTCAGGAGCCAGTGGCCCTTTTCATCCCGACGAACCCAGACCGCGTCATCGAAATCCTTGGCATCGGCGGGGTCGATAGTGATGGTCGCATCCCGCGTGAAGTCTTCCCGTCCCTGCAGCAGGGCCGCCTGATCGCTGAAGGACTGGGCGATCCGATGCGCCTCCTCCTCGGCTGCCGGTGGAAAATCAACAGGAAGCTCGTGAGAACGGATGACGGCGAGCAGGTCGACACCCAATTCGCCGCGTTGGCCCAAAACCTCCAGAATCACGCCACTTCCATGGGGGTCGCCCGGAGCGGGGAGGTTGATGATTTCCACCACCACCATATCGCCCGGCTTGGCCCCCTTGGCTCCGAGGTCTCCGACCCGGACGCTGTGGGAAAACATGGCCCCATCCAGCCGGACGCGGGGCTCACCGTCGCGGAGGTAGACTGTTCCGACAAATTTGGTCTGCTGGCGACGGGCCAGGCCCACCACCTTTGCGGTCTCGATGGTTCGGGCGCCACGATCGGTGGGTACCCTCGCCCGCACCAGGCGGACCAAAACTTCGTCCCCCGGCTTGGCGCCCATGGACTCGCCGCTTTTGACTCGGAACACACGATTATCCGGGGCCACCAGCCGGACGATTTCCCGACCGCGTTCATCCCGGGCAAACACGGCGGGAATTCCGGCCCGGATTCCCGGGGCCGCCAATTCGTATCCCTTGTTGGACCCCTGGCTCAACCGGCCCGCCTGCTCCAAACCGCGCAACACCTGACGCAGCTTCGTGTACCCCTGATCATCCAGACCCAAATTTCTGGCCAGTATGCGGGGGCGGGCCGGTTTGTAGCCCACCGCGGACATCATCTCCAGCAAACGGGCCTCCAGGGCGGACTTGTCTTCGCCCGGAAAAACCGGGGAGTCCGCCCCCTCGACTGGATCTGCCATGGTGCACCTCCGGTGGGTAACCGGTTGGAAGAGGTCAGTCGGCCTGGCCGGGCTGGTTGCCCCGGTACAACCGTCGTTGCAGTGTGGCGTGCATGGGCGTCCACGGACCGCCGGCACGGTCCTCCCGCAGGTGCCGCATCGCCATGTTCATGCGGGAGTCCATCAAGTCGATCTGGTGCAGTGCGATCGCCTCGGGGGTCATGGGGACCCGCGGGCTGCCGAATTCGAGACTGCCGTGATGGCTGAGCAGCATGTGCATCACCCGCAGGCGCAACTCCGTGGGGAAGGTTTGGCCCATCAGTTTTTCGGCCTGGGTGATGAAGCCTGCAACCATCTCCTGACCCAGGGCGAGGTGTCCGATCAGTTGCCCCTCGTCGGTGTAGCTGAGACCCTTGACGCTGGACAATTCGCGGATTTTGCCGATGTCGTGGGTCAGGCAGCCGATCAGCACCAGGTCCCGGTCCACTCCCGGATACAGGGGGCAAATCCGATCCGCCAACTCCATCATGCACACCACGTGTTCGAGTAGCCCGCCCGGGTAGGCGTGGTGGGCCGAGACACCGGCCGGGGTGGCGCGGAATCCCGCCACGGCCGCCTGGTCCAACAGGATCGTCTCGCCCAACGCCCTCAGGGGGAAACTGGAGATCCCGCGCACCAGGTCTCCCGCGCGGTGCAGCAACTTGTCGGCGTCATGGTCGGGGGCGGATTGGAACTCGGCGGGATCCATGCCTTCCGCCGGGGCTTTTTCCACGCAGGTCGCGATGACCTGCAGGGAACCCTGGTGTGCCTGCACCCGGCCCCGAATCCGGACAAGGTCGCCATCATCAAATCCGGCGAAAACCGATTGCCCCGCGTTCCACATCCGGCAGTTGATCACGCCGGTACGGTCGGCCAGATCCAACTGCAGGTACAGGTTTCCGTGGCGGTTGGCTCGCAATTGTTTGTCGCGGGCCTGGTAGACCTCTTCCAACTGGTCACCTTCCCGCAACGTCCCGACACTTTTGCGAACCATCACGCCTCCCGATCCAGGAAATCAAAACCCGCAGTGAACCCCATTCAATTCTCAGCCGGTCCGGATGTGGCCTGCCCCTGTCCATTGGGCAGGGCACACACGCCATCCTTGCAGGGAATCAGGCTGAACCGGTTGCGGGCGATCCACAAATAGACTTTTTGCCCAATCCAGCCCATCCCGGGAAGATACAGAAGCGGGGCAATCGGGACCACCAAAGGCAAATGCCACGAGATCATACGGAAGGCTCGAAAGCCGGCCCGCACCTTGGTACCACAGCGAGAAATCGCATGCATTTCCGCCTCCATGGCCACAGGGGACAGGGGGGGATCCAGCAAAGGCACATTCCCGGATTCACGGAATGAACGACATTCCAAACGGTTGAACCAATCCAATCGCTTCAACAGTCGAACGGAGGCCTGACAAAACGGGCAGTATCCGTCAAAAAGCACCAGAATTTTGCCTTGGGGCAACCCAGTCTTGGATTCAGGGCTGACAGCGGGAGCATTGAGGTGGCGGCTGTGCATGTTGGCTATCCCCTTCCACAACCGGCGCGCCCGGAACATGGTTCCGACTGACGGTATTGCCGGTGCAAATTCCCGGCTGACAGCACCTGCCTTATTCTAACCTCCGGGCGTTCCGGGTGTGGTTTTTCAAGCAAAAACCCTGTATTTTCAAAGCAACTTCAGCCGCTTTTCCCCTCAAGTGCGGAACACGCCCGCTCAAGGTTCCCCAAAGGACTGGATAGGTCATGGAATCAAAGCAATCTTGTCAGAACCTGCTGGCTGTGGATTTGGGTGCTGAAAGCGGCCGCCTGATTGCCGGAGCATTCGATGGCAGCACCCTAGATATCGAAGTGTTGCACCGGTTCCCCAACCGGCCGGTACGAATGCTGGACCGACTGTACTGGGACCTGCCGGACCTGCACCGTGAAATCATGAATGGCTTGCGCCTGGCAGGCCAGAAACTGGGGCAGATCACCTCGGTGGGTGTGGACACCTGGGGTGTGGATTTCGCCTTTTTGGGCAAGGACGGCGGCCTGCTGGGAAATCCCCGCCACTACCGGGACCCCCACACTGAGACCATCATGGACTCGGTCTTCGAGATCATCCCCAAACGGGAACTGTATTCCCGTACAGGCATCCAATTCATGCGCTTCAACAGCCTTTTCCAATTGGCTGCCTTGAAGCGCGACCGGTCCCCCCTGCTGGAGGTGGCCGACCGCATGCTATTCATGCCCGATGTGTTTCATTACCTCCTTTCGGGCGTGGCGGTGAACGAATACACCGATGCCAGCACGAGCCAGATGATCCGCCCCGACAACCGGGAATTCGCCACGGACCTGTTGAGCCGTTTGGGACTTCCCACCGGGCTCACGCGGGCTGTCACCCTGCCCGGCACGGTGATTGGCGGGTTGGCCGACGTGGTGGCGCGGGAGACCGGTGTCGCCAACTGCTCGGTGACGGTACCAGCCACCCACGACACCGCCGCGGCCGTGGCGGCGGTACCGGTGGACCGTGTCCGCTGCGCCAGCGGCAACTGGGCGTACCTCAGTTCAGGAACCTGGTCCTTGCTCGGCCTGGAATTGACAGGACCGCGTACCGATGACGCGGCCTTCGCCGCGAATGTGACCAATGAGGGTGGTATCAACGGGACCATCCGGCTGCTGAAGAACATCATGGGCCTCTGGCTGATTCAGGAATGCAGGCGCACCTGGGAGAGGGAAGGGCGCGAACTGGGCTACGAGGAATTGGTTCGCCTGGCGGCCGAGGCGGAACCGTTTCATGCGCTGATCGACCCGGACTGTCCTGATTTTCTGCTGCCTTCGCACATGCCCAAGGCATTTGCGGGTTTCTGCGCCCGCACAGGTCAGCAGGCGCCGGAGGGCCCCGGTCCGGTGGTGCGGTGCGCCATGGAAAGCTTGGCCCTGAAGTACCGCATGGTTTTGCGCACCCTGGAAGGGGTTTCCGGCCACCGGGTGGAGGTGCTGCACATCGTGGGTGGCGGGTGCCAAAACAAGCTGCTGTGCCAGTTCACCGCGGACGCTTGCGGCATTCCGGTGGTGGCCGGACCGGTGGAGGCCACGGCCATCGGCAACCTGCTCACCCAGGCCATGGGCGTGGGATTGGTCAAGACTTTGGCCGACGCTCGCGAAGTGGTCCGCCGCTCCTTCGAGGTGCATACCTACGAGCCGCGCGACACCGCCCGTTGGGACGCCCAGTGGTCCCGGTTCAATTCACTGGTGGGCCGTTGAAAAGCGCCGGTTGGCAATCCCTGGAGCCCATGGGGGACCAGGGGGTCATCATCCGGTTTGCCACCGAGGAAAAAGCCCTGGCATGGGCCAGGGTCGCCAGGCGCCAACTAGCCTGGGAGATTGTTCCAGCCTACCGGGCCGTGGCGGTGTATGCCCCCCTGACCGATGTGGGATTCGACACGCTCACCGCCAGCCTCGCCTTGGTCTTGCCGCAATCCGGCCCGATACCGGGCCGCCGCGTGGAAATCCCCTGCTGCTACCGGCTCGGGCCCGACCTGACGGAATGCGCCGAATTGCTGAAAATGACTCCTGAAGACCTGGAAAAACTGCACGCCTCGACCGAATATAAGGTATACGCTATCGGCTTTGTACCCGGATTTCCCTACATGGGCTGGCTGCCGGACGCCATCACCGGGATTGATCGTCTGGAATCACCCCGCACACAGGTACCGCCCGGCAGCGTGGGGATCACAGGGCGGCAAACAGGCATCTATCCAGCCGAGGTCCCGGGAGGCTGGCGACTGATCGGCAAAACCCCCTGCATGCTGGTGGATTTGGCTGCGGGTGAGTCCGGCTGGTTCGCGCTGGCACCCGGAGACCGGGTCCGCTTCCGGCCCATTCATGAGATTGATTTCGACCGCCTGAACGGAAGCCACCCCACGGTGCTGGAGCCAAACCCATGACAAGGAGCCGTTTGTTTGTCTACGGAACACTGAAGCAGGGTTTCAGGTCGCATCATCTACTGGAAGGGGCCGAGTATCTTGGCCCCTATCAGACCGGCCCCGGACACTTTTTGCTGGATTGCGGCGATTACCCGGGACTGATTCGGCTGGCTGGCCACAAGAGGGTCCAAGGAGAACTGTACTCGGTGGCATCATCCAATTTCGTTCGCCTGGATGAGCACGAAGGAGTGCCAACTCTTTACACCCGCGAGCTGATTGATTTGGAAGGGGTTCAAGGGCCGGCTGAGGCCTACTTTTACCAAGGTCCCATGGAAGGCAAGACACTGGTGAAGGATGGGATATGGTTGGGAAAAGGCATCTGACCTTAGGCTCAACCGCCCGGGCAACCCGCCTCCAGCCAGGTTTCCAGAATCCCCTGGGCGGC
>CAWUOE010000056.1:0-12928 GCA_963923355.1 uncultured Gemmataceae bacterium
ACGGTATCCCCGGTGGCCCCATAGATGTCCACAGGCCCCGCGTAGCGTCGCAGCGTTTCCACATTGTCCCAGGCATCCCAGAGTAGGGCCCGCACCGGCAAGAAGAAAAACCTCCCGGACGCCACGCTCGCCAGCGAATCAAAGGGCACCATCAGCACAATCTTGTCCGGCGGATTCTTCTCCAGGGCCAGCGAGCAGGCTGGACCACTTCCCAGCGACTCACCCAGAACACAGACCGGAACCTCCGGGTTGCGGGCGCGCAGCAGGCGAAACGCATCCGAAGCCGCCTGATTGATCGAGGCGAGACTGGGACTCCCCAAGCGGTTGCCATAACCCGGATACTCGAGCACAAACAATGAGTCCTGATCGGACATCCGCCGCAGCACATAATCCCGCTCAGCGGCCTGACCGGCGTTGCCGTGAAGCATCAGCCAGACAGCACCCGGCTTGGGCACCTCATGGCGGTATCCGATCAGCCGCTCCCCATCTTGCCACGGGGCCAGTCGGGTGGCCGGTTCCAGATGCTTGGGAAAATACAGCAGCGAACGCTGAAAAACGAACATCCCTGTCAGAAGTAGCAGGTACCCGGCCAACAAAACCAAAACAAGCAACTTGGCAGGCTTGTTCCAGGAGGCGGCGTTCATGGTGGATGGGAACCAAACGGGCCGCAGTAGGGTCAGGAACGATTGCAAGGAAACATCTTACTGCGGCTTATCCACAATCCACCAGTTGGACCTAACCCACCAACCCGAATCAAATTCAAGGCGGAGTTACCCACCCTCACTGGGCATCCACCCAAACAAACGACCGTTCATCGAGCTCCAGTACCCAAAGCCACGGCACGCAGGCGGGTCGCACCGGTTTTTCGCGCACAGCCAGACCCCAGTGCATGAGCCCTCCTCCCCAAATCAGGTTGACCTCGCGATCCCCGCCAATCTGTTCAACCGATACCCTTTCGGGCGACAAGGCCGACACGCAGGCCGGCCAATTGGATTGCGGCACCAATTCATTCCCAACTACCAACCCGTGTGACCACGCCCGTATCGCTGTCAGGTCCGCATGGTGGGCCATGTAGCCACTGAATCCTTCGAGGAAATAGGTATGGGCGGGCCGAAGCGTGACCAGACACAGTCCCACGACAGATGCGATCACTACCGCCAAGGCCGCTGTTTGGCATAGCTCCTTTTTCCGCCCCGTCTGGCCAGGCAAAAGCCGATAAATCAAAACCAGACCAAAAGCGATTGATCCGAGGAGGGCAATCCCGAAACAAACCCCAAGAATAATCATCCAGGCGAACTCATACTGCTGGGCAACCGCATCATGTCCGCGTCTGCCCGCCAGGTAGGGCCCAAGCTGGTGAAGGATTCTGGCGGCTGCAATCCCCGCGATGGCAGTTCCACCGAGCAGAATTGTCGGGCTTGGCAAGCCTACCCTCCTCAATGGCATCCTTTCCCATGAGCCGGTAAAAAAAGGCCATCTGGCCGGATAGTGAACATTCCACCTGAATCCGCAGTCAAAAGCCATCGAAGCACGCATCACCGGGATGGTTCTTTCCGCCCCTCCCCCTTTCCTCTGCTGTCTTGCCGCTCCTTCACCGAAGCCGACTTTGCCGCTGGCACTGTGGGCTGTACACGTTGCATCCCCTCAACTGCCTTGCCTGCAGCGGTCGGTGCGGGAATGGGCACCTTCATCTCCGGGGCCGCCCCTCGTGCCACTCGGGGCGCTGTATTACCCCTCTCAGCGGTCCCCCTTTCCACCGAACCGACAGCCTCCTGCCGCGGACCCGGATTGGTAGGACCTGCCGAAGGTGCGGGCTGCTTGGCAGGAGCAGGCACCTTGGCAGGGGTCACTCCGGCTGGGGAGTCCTTTGGCCGGTCTTGGGCAGGCTGTCTGGCAGGAGCAGGCCCCTTGCCGGGATTGGTCAAGGCTGGGCCCTCCTTTGGCCCGTCGGGCCCCCCAGCCTTGCCCGGCTGCGGGTTCACAGGCCGTTGCCGCGGACCAGTTGACTCCAGTGGCCGCCCCACCGGGCCGGGCTTCAAGTCGGATGCAGGTGCTTTAGTTGCCGGCTCCACTTTTTTCTCCGACGGGGCGGCCGGAGAGTTGCTGGCCCCAACAGGCACGGACCTACTTGCCTTGGGCAGGTCCCTGTCCCGTTCCGGCACCCGCTCCTCCCGAAGGATTTCCTTCGGGGGCGCATGCCGGCTGCGCAAGTCGGTCCGTGGCAAATCCTGCGCGGCCACCAAACGCACTCCCTCTCCCCGCGGCTGGGCTGGGGCGGTCCGGTTGGCCGGCACATCTTCTTTCGTTCCCCTGGGTTGAACCGCCCCAGGTTGCACCTTGGTCGGTACACCGGCATTGCCCACCGTGTTGTTGAGAACCGTCACCCGGTTGTCTACGAGCGTGATTTGCTGCGGCGGGGCCACTGACCGGCCCTCGGCGCGCTGCCGGCCATAGCCCTCCACCGCGCGCACCCAGGCCTCTTCCCGGTGGTGGCGATAGTAGCCCGCAAGCGGGTCCACCCGGTGCGCGTGCGCCACCCCCACACCACCCACCGGCCCGGCGTTGCCACCGATCCAGAAGCTGAACCCCCTGCCCGCCAGTTGCACCCCGAAGAAATTGCCGTAATAGTAGCTGCCACATCCGTTTCGGCGGAACAGGCCGCAGGCCAAGTCATCCTGGCAAACCAGCACCCGCGGCCGGTGGCAGAAATGGCGGTCCCGCCACACCGCCGGCCGGTAATAGACCGGCGCATACAACAGGCCCCGGTACTCCAGCGCATAATCCCAGTAGCCGGGGATGAACACATACCCGCCAGGCGTCCACATCCAGGTGGCCGGATACCACACCCAGCCCGGCCGGTGATTCATCCAGCTTCCAGCACGCCACACCCAGCGGTTGGCCCGCCAGACCTGGCAACCCGGTGACCAGAACATGTTCACCGCGGGAGCCGGAACGGAGGGCCCGGCCTCAGGCACCGGTGGCGGCGCATCAGTCACCACCAGGCCCGGTCCGCCATCCACCCCTTGCCAATAGCCAGACTGCCATTGCCAGCGCGTCCCCACACCCGGACGGCTGAAGCGCCCCGGCACCCAGCGCCGTCCAGGTGGAGCCTGTCGCCAGAAACCGCTCACCCAAATGAAGTCATCCCGCAAGTCGTCGTAGTGCCAGTAACCACCAATCCAGATAACCCCATCCCCATCGGGCTTCGTGTCCGGTGGTTCCTCCGCCAGCGGATCAGGCGGCTGCCGTGGTATCAGCATGTTGTCGGCGGGGGGCGCCCCTTGGGCCACTTGTGCGTAGGCCTCATGCACCACCCCGCGGTCAGCAGGAGTGCCTGAATCGATTGTTTGCCCGAATAGCAGGCTGGAAAGCAAAACAGCAAGCGGCATGGTCTGCATGGTGTTCTCCCGGTGCCGGCGCACCAGTCAAACGCACCACGCGTCTCCGCTTGCGTGTAATCCCTGTGAGAAATCTGGAATGAAGGATGAAGACCAGGCAAATGCCAGGAATCTAGTTTTTGCCCAGAGCTTTGAGTTCCCCAATCCACATCGGCAGGTCGGCCAGAATAGCCCGCACCGATTTGCGCCCCACCCGCTCGATGGCGTCGCCCAGGGTGAACCAGGCCCGCTCGCGGATTGCCATTTCGGGGTAATCCACCAGAACGCGCTTCACCCGAAGGGTCAGCACCCGCACATGATGGCGCCCGCCATTGCGCCGATAGGTGAACTCTCCCAGAAACCTACGGCTAATCCGTCCCTCGATGCCGGCCTCCTCGTGGCATTCCTCCACGGCGGCCTTGTGGTAATCAAACGACTTGTCGTGGATATGGCCCTTCGGAATACCCCAGCGGCCGCCCTTGCGTTTGCGTATCAGCAGCACATGAAGGCCCCCGCGATCACGCCAGGGAATCACTGCAACTTGTTTGGCCTTGGGCATTGAGGCGTGTCTCCCGGGATCCATCCGCTAGAGGACACTGAAGTATTAGCCACCCCAAGGATTTATGTCAGTACCATTTGGCTGAATTTCACACGATTTTCACAAGTCTACTTCCCGCCAGCCTTGGCCTGATGCCGTGTGATGATCTCGCGGTACTGCCGGGCCAAGCTGGTGATCCGGCCAAAATCCCCTTGGGACACAGCCTTGGGCTCGATCAATTGGCTGCCGATTCCCAAGCAAACCGCCCCGGCTTCCAGAAAACTGCTCGCTGTGTTCAGGTCCACCCCGCCTGTCGGCATCAACCGCAACTGGGGCAGCGGTCCCTTCATGGCCTTGAAAAACCCAGGACCCACCATTTCCGCTGGGAACACCTTCAGGATGTCCGCCCCCGCCTCCCAAGCCGTCAGCGCCTCGGTGGGGGTGTATACCCCGGGCATCACCATTTTCCCGTACCGCTTCGCCAGCTTGATCACTTCCAGATTCAGTGTCGGGCTGACGAGATATTCCGCGCCCGCCAAAATGGCCGCGCGGGCCGTTTCAGTGTCCAGTACCGTGCCGGCACCCAGCAAAAGCCGATCACCCAGTGCCTTACGCACCGCCGCAAGCACCTCCAGGGCATTTGGGACAGTGAAGGTGATCTCGGCGACATCCACGCCGCCATCCACCAATGCCTTGCAAACTTCCACCAACTGGGAACTGTCGTTCGAGCGGACAACCGCCACAATGCCGCAATCCAGAACCCGTTGCAAAGGAAAACGCGCGGACATGGCCCTTGATCCCCAAACCGGTTGTGTCAATTCCCAGGCAACCAGCCTACACAACCCGTCGGGGATTTGCCCCGCTGAAATTCACCAGGCCAGGCTGGGCACCAACCCCTGTTCCATAAGCCAAGCCTCCGCTTGCAGCTTGGTATTCAGGTCGCATCTGGACGCTTCCAGCTCCCCTTCCACCAGCCCCACAGCGTGCCAAATCGCGATATCCCGCTCGGAGGAGTTGGGATAATGAGTTGCCAACTTGGCCAAGGTTCCTTTTGAAACGCGGTTTAGTTGCACCAGCCCCTCCACCATTCGTTCGGTATCCACTGAACCAGCGAGGAATCTTTGCACGAGCTTTCGTTTGGCTTCGGCCCGGCTTTTGATCCGCTGGTGCTGCTCTTCCAAAAGCTGCCGCTGGGCACCCAGTGTTTTCAAGTCAGCCACCTCCCAACCGGGGGTCGCTCCGGCCAGAGTGGCACGGGCATCCCGGAGGTTCCAAGCCACGGTCCCCATGCCCAACAAGGTCACACCCAACAGCCCTGCAAGCGCTTTCTGTTTCATCACCCTCATTCCTGGCCCGGCCATTTATCCCCAACCTGTCACACCGCCGGGCACGGCTGGGGCCCAGGGTGGGACATTCCACCAGGCCCCGGATTAGTCGGGGGATCACTTTTTCCTCTCCTTCATCCACAACTGCCGTGCCATTTCAGGGCAGTTTTCGTTAAAAAATTGGCAAAGCCGACCTACTCGGTGGCCCCACAACAACTTGCGCCACTCAAAAAGAACTCAAAATCTACAATTCAAACCGGCCAGCCCACTACTCTGCCCACAAATGAGGCACGGAAATCTCGAATATTAGGCCACCTTGGCCGTTTCCTTTGTTTGCAAGTACTTTGTGCAGTAACAAGGAGCCCCCTCATGGCAAGCGATTGGCCAGACCTGCTTACCGCCTCCCAATCTAGGTCCCTGGATGAGTACGCTTTGAGCGGTCTGGGCATTCCCGGGCTGGTTTTGATGGAAAATGCCGGCAGGGGACTGGCGGAATTGGTGCTGGCCCAAAAACCCACCTCGGTGGCGGTGGTGGCCGGCCGGGGCAATAACGGTGGTGACGGGCTGGTGATTGCCCGTCATTTGGACGGGGCCGGCATTCCGGTGCGCGTGCTGCTGTTGGCCGATCCCCAAAAACTCAGCCCCGATTGTTCCACCAACTGGAATATCGTTTGCCGTTCCCGTATCCCGGCACAGGTGGACGGATCAGGTGAGTCCCTCCCAAGATTCCTCGATGGTGCCGATTGGGTGGTGGATGCCCTGGTGGGTACCGGCCTGACCGGCCCGCTGAAATCCCCCCTCGATGCCGCCGTCCGTGCGATCAATGCATCTCGAACGTCCATCTTCGCTGTGGATCTTCCCAGCGGCCTGAACGCGGATACCGGCGAGCCGATGGGAGACACCATCCGTGCCCGCCTGACCGGAACCATGGCCTGTAGGAAGCCCGGCCTACTCACCTCCCGTGGCCTTGAACACGCCGGCACAGTGCACCTGGTGGAATTGGGCCTTCCCCGCTTGCGTGACAAAGACTGGCTGGTGTGATAGCTAAGAGTTTGTCTCACTGAACGGCTGCCGCAGGGATTGACAGGTGGCTTCAAAAAATCGGGTGAGCGTTCGTTAGTGTGCTCCTGTCCCTGGGATGCCACCTACTGATGGAAGGAGTGGTCCCATGTCGCTTTTCTGGAGCCGCGGCGCAGGTGCGCTGATGGCTTTTTTGTTGGGAGGTATGGCAATGGCGGACGATGCCGCAAGCTTGGTGGGCAAGCCTGCCCCGGACGCCGAAGTGGTGGCCGTCGGCCCCGATGGCAAGGAGGGTAAGGTGAAGCTCTCCAGCTTTCAGGGCAAGAAGAACGTTGTCCTCGCCTTTTACCCCAAGGCAATGACCCCGGGTTGAACAGTCGAATGCAAGGCGCTCAGCCAGTTGGCTGACAAGTTCAACGGTTTGGACACGGTGATTTTCGGCGTGAGCCTGGACAACGCAGCCTCGCAGGGCAAGTTCATTGCCCGGGACAAGCTACAATTCAGTCTCATCGCAGACACCGACAAAAAGCTCTCAACCCCCCTCGGCGCCATCGGCGATGGCAAGGCCTACACCAGCCGCTACACGTACGTCATCGATAAGAAAGGTGTCATCCGCAAGGTATACACCTCGGTGAAACCGGCCGACCACGCGCAGGAAGTGGCCGATTTCATCGCCAAGGAACTGAAGTAGCCCCTGTTCCGGTACCTAAAAAGCGAACCGGGCGACCTGAATGGCCGCCCGGTTCGCTTTTAAACTTTCCAAAGTTTAGTTGCCGGCCGGCGCTGCTCCGCCCGCGGGTGCCCCGGCAGGGGCGCCGGCTCCGGCGGGAGCTGGGGCGGGGGCCGCTGCTGCCGCGGGGGCCTCACCCGACCAAGTGAATTTTGGCATGGAGGGCAGCTTCACGTTGCCCAGGTTGTTGTAATCCAGGAACAGGAAAACCGCTGCCACAATCTGGGCTAGCAGGGCCAACGCCAGCAGGCCGACGTACACATCGCTCTTCGGGGCGTCCCCGTCTCTTTTGCGCTTGGCCATTATCCCCTCCCCCAGATCTTGTCCGTCGGCCCGGCCTTGGTCAGCGGATCTGGCTGGCCACCCTGTCACCCTTGCTGGGCTTGCCGTTCAGTTGGCCCACCGGCTGCGCCACCGCATCCTTGGGGTTCACCTCAATCACCTTCACCCGGCCCAGATAGGCTGGCGGGCTCAGTCGGTAGAGCTCCAAGGTGTGGCCGCGCTGCAGGCCCTCGTCACTACCCAGGCTGATCTGCATCAGGCCCGTATCGTCTGACCGCACCACCGCACCCTCAAGAGGCACGCTGGGGAAGTTATCCCGGGGCTGGCCGGGCTTGGCGCCGGCAGTGCCGCCCGATTCCCGCAGCCTCTTGTTCTCCGAGCTTAAACGCTTCAGTTCCTTTTCCATCTCGCCGTTCCGGGTCCGCAGTGCCGAGGCCACTATCTCCGCCTGGGTTTTCTCCTCGAACATGCGATTCTTTTCCATGAACATCTCCTGGCGGGCCTTCACAGCCGACTGGAGTTCCTCCTGCACACGGGCCATCTGCCCGGCGCGTGTGGTTGAATCCTTTTCAGCCAGGTCCTTGCCAGCATTGGCGCTGTTCGTCTCCTCCAGCTTCGCCTTGCTGTCGTTCGAGAGCAGGGCGATCTGCTGCTCCGCCGATTTCAACTTCGTCTGCAGCTCCTGGTTGGTTTTCTTTTGCAGCGACAGGTATTCGTTCAGTTTGGCCGGGTCCGACCCTTCCAGCGCCGCTTGCTTGAACAACGTGTCAAAGTCACGCAAACGGCTTTCCAGGTCGCTGCGGGAGCGCTCCAGCTTGCTCCTCTCCTCACCCCAAGTGGTCTTGTCCTTCGAGTACAGGGCGATGTTGCTCTGATTCACCTCGAGGGTCTTTTTCGCCTCGACCAGCTCGGAGTTCTTTTTCACCACCAGCGCGTGGACAAACAGTGAGATGGTGCCAAGGGCCAGACTCATGGCCATGGTCAAAAAGACCAGAATCTTGCCGACTGCGGTCATGGGAGATCCCTCATCCAAGCGGTTGACCCGCCTAGCCCTTCCCCGATTCCTGCCCGTTCCGCCGGAAATCCGTTTCCACCAAGGGGAAACAAGGAATGCCAAGCGGCCCGGTTTGTCCACTCACCGACAGCCTATGGTCACAAGGCAGTCAAGAGTCAAGGGGAACCTTGGATGGATGTCTGCCTTCCGGCAGTTTGGGCAAAATAACACCTTATTTGCAATCAATAGATATACAAACTACTTGCTGGCGGGGTACTTTTTCAGATCCTCGCCACGCTGGCGCAGGCGGCCTAGCAACTGTTCCACCCGGGCCTTGTCCTGCTGCACCACCGCGGTTTCCACCTCGTAGGTGCGCTGCTCCAGCTTCAGCTTCTCCAACTGGTCCCGCTCGTAGTTCAGCTCCCGGGTAACGCCACCGCGGCCGTCCTCGCCTGCCGCCTCGAGGGTCAGCGCCAGGGCCTGCTCCTTCAGCCCCTTGTACTGCACCTGCGCCTCGTTCAGGTTTTTTCTTTCCTCCGCCATGAGCTGGCTGAAAGCCTTTTCCCCCACCAATTGGGCGGTTTCCGGCAACACCTGCACGAGCGGCGCAAAGCCTCCCGCACGCTGGTCAGGCACGGGCAGCCCGGTCATCGGATTGCGCACGATCCCCTGGATCGTGTTGGCCTGCTGGGCGTCCACCGTGTGTTTCAGCAACTGCTCGAAATAAGGCTCGGTGGTGAACCAGATTTTTTCCAATTGAGCCAGCCGCGTCCGCCCCTCGAATTCCCGCTGGGCAGCGCCGTTCAGGTCCAGGCTCTTGCGCATCGTGGCCACCTGGTCGGCCTTGTCCTTCAAGCGGCCGGCGTAGTCCGGTTCCGTCGCGTACAGCACAATGCCCATGGTCGCGGCCATCAGGCTTAAACCGCAGTGCAGCACCACCAGCCATTTGCCAAGCCCGGTCATGCGCCTCGCCCCCCAACCGCTTGCCCTTTGTCCGTGAGCTGTCAAGATCGCCCGGTCAGTTGCCCGCCTTCGACTCCAGCGAACGCAAATCCTTTTCCACCTGGCTCACCTGCTCCATCAGGCCCATCAGCGCCCGCCGCTGGTCGTACAGGTTCAGGGCGTTTTGCTGCATGTCCTGGAATCGGGCACGCGACTCGCCACGGGTGAAATCGAGACGCTGCTTCAATTGGACCAGGTTTTGCTTCCGCTCCTCGATCAGCATGGGCTGCTTGTCGATCAGTTCCTTCACCATCCGAACCTCATTCTTCAGGCGAGCCAGTTCTGCGGCGTACTGGCCCAACTCATCCAACCGCTCCTGGTACTTGGCGGCGAATCGCTCGGATGCCTTCTGCAGCCGCAACTCGATCTCCTGCTGGAACACCCGGTCCACCCGGGCTTCCTCCTCAAGCACCTCGTGCAATTGGGTGGGGCCCATCACAGAGCCAATCCGCTCCAGGATTGCCTTTTCTTCGGCACCTTGCCCCTGGGGCCGCATCACCCACAGGAATCGCGCGATGGCGTCCTTCCGCTGGGGCAAGTCGAGCGTCAGTTCAGCCCCATCCTCGGTGGGCTCCACGGCCTTCCGCTCCCCGCCCTGGCTGGCGCTCAGTGGATCACCCAAAACCAAACCCGCCGCATCAAACAGCAGGTCAAGCCGGGCCAGCATCGCCCAATTGGCAACTTCCGCCGCGCTCTGACGCTGCTTTAGCGTTTCGAGCAGTTTCTCGTCCGCCAAAAATTGGGCCGAAGGGATATAGGTGTTGGACCCTGCCATCGCACCCGTTGTCACACCCTCACCCATCATGCCCTGAAGTCGGTCCCGGCGGATGTAACCCGTGGGAAGCCGGTGATAACCGAAAACCGGGCGTCCGATGAATCCCAGCGCGAAGTAAGCAGCCTCCTGGGGGGTCTGGGCCTTCACCAGGCGGGCAAAATCCACGCCCTCGTTGGGCTGATCCACCACCTGCCGGGCATAACCTGCCAGAAAATCACGCTTCGCGTTCGCGTCAGGCAGGCCGGCCACGGCTTCACGGAATTTGCGGGCAACTTCCAATGCCTCGGCCTGCTGGGTCTTCGCGTTGCCGCCACCCGTGACGTTTTGCAGGATTTTTGGGGTGATCCGGGGGGCGATGGGCAAGCCGGTCTTGTCTATTTCCTTGTCATCCACCGGCAGGCCCGCCAGTAGCAAGTCACCGGTGAACAAGCCGCTGGAGAGTTCCAGGCGCTTGCCGTAATCCATGACGCCCAGCGCGATCAGCGCCACCAGCATCAGCAGGTTCAAGATGGCCAGAATCTTGCCGTAAAGACTCATAGTGCCTCTCCAACCCCGCTTCCGATCAGCCCGATTGGGCCCCGCCAATCCGTAACCCCACCCTTCGTTCTTCGTCCGGGGCGGGCACGGTCATCCAGAATGGATTCTGCTTCACGTTGCCACCAAAGGCACGGTAATCGCATAGGCGGGCTTGTTTACCCCGCCTTGCGATCCCCATTATTTTACGCCGTCAACCCAGACGGAAAATTGGACGGGCAGAATTTCTCGCTCCTTCGGTCGATGGACCCGCAAACTTCAGTAAAAAACGGCCCGCCGCCAGCTTTTTTCCTGATAACATATCCCTTGTGTTCGGATGGCTATTCGGTCGCTGATCCACGGGGGGCACAGCATGACTGACGAGACCAGCCAAGCCTCCCCTGTACCGCCCCTCCCTCCGTCGCGTGGCGCCTCTAAGGTCACCCCCAAAGGCCCGGCGCTTCCCAAGCCAATTGGCCCCTATACCCTCCTTGAACGCATCGGCGTGGGCGGCATGGGTTCCGTTTACCGGGCCTCGCGCCCCAACGACTCCACTCCCGTCGCCATCAAGGTGATGTCTGACAACACACGTTCCAATCCTGTCCTGCTGCGGCGGTTCGAGCAGGAATTCCGCGCCGCCAGCCGCCTGGACCATCCCAACATGGTCCGTGCCCTGGATTACGGCGAGGCCGAAGGGGTCCCCTACCTGGTTATGGAACTGGTCGAGGGGAATAACCTCTCCGATCACATCGAGGAGAAGGGCAAACTGACCGAGGCCGAGGCGATCCGCCTGGTGGGCCAGGTGGCCCAGGGCCTCCACCGCGCCCACAAGATGGGCCTGGTCCATCGCGATGTGAAGCCCGAGAATATCCTCATCACAGCCGATGGTCAGGCCAAGCTCACCGATCTGGGCCTGGTGAAGGAGGCAGAAACCGACCTCAACCTCACCCGCACTGGCCGCGGTTTGGGCACCCCACACTTCATGGCGCCGGAGCAGTTCAAGAACGCCAAGCTCGCCGACTCCCGGTGTGACATCTACAGTCTGGGTGCCACCCTTTATGCGGCAGTGACTGGAAAGACTCCTTTCGGTGGCCTGGGAGCGCTGGAAGCCTGGATGAAAAAGGTCCAGGACGAGTTCCCCACCCCCCGTTCGCTCGTTCCCGAACTATCCGAGCGAACCGACTGGGCCATCCGCCGCGCCATGGCCTCCGATCCGGAGATAAGACCTGCATCCTGCCGGGAGTTTGTTGAAGATCTGACAGGACGGACCACCCGAAAGGCCCTGTCCGCCCCCGAGGCCGACAAAGACTACTGGTACCTGCGCCACCTCGATGAACAAGGAGCCGAGGTGGCGGTGAAAGGCACCCGCGTGGCGGTGCGCCGCTCGCTGCGAGAAGGCCTGCTAGGGGATGCCTCCAATGTGCAGGCCTCCCGCACCAGGCAGGGCCCCTTTCTGCCTCTGCGTGATCTGCCCGAATTCCGCGACCTTATCGTCACCCTTCCAAGCCAAGGCACCTCGGGCAAAGGCGCCGACGCGCCTCCACCGTCCCCGAACGCTCTGGAAACACCCGCCGGCGTTTTGGAAGGCTCCACCGTTTCGGTTCACGGCGAGAAGCCATCCGGCAATTTCAGCAAACTCGCCCAGATTTTCAGGCCTGTTGGCCGCAAGCCGTTGCCTTGGTGGGCGCCAGTGATTGCCGTCGGGGGTTTGCTTTTGGGACTGCTGGTCCTGTGGCTGCTCCTGCGATAGGTCTTGCCATGCCCCCCAACGCCCAGCGGGTGCAACTCCACCGTGCCCTCAGCAAGGCAGGCCTCGCATCCAGGACAGAGGCAGCCCAGGCCATCCGCTCCGGGTTGGTAAGGGTCAATGGCCGCGTGACCCGTGACCCGCTGACCTGGGTCAGCCTCGGTGTCGACCAGATCCTGCTGGACGGCCGACAGGCCGTTGGTAATACCTCCACCCGGGAACATCGTCATCTGATCCTGCACAAGCCGAAGGGACCGGTTGTCACCCGCAGGGATGAAAAGGGCAGGCAGACCGTCTATGCGCTGCTCCCGGATCAGTTACCCCGCGTCGAGGCGATCGGTCGCCTCGACGCTGATTCTGAGGGCTTGCTGCTGTTCACCTCCGATTCAGTCCTGGCCAGCCGCTTGCTGGCCCCTGGCCGGAAAGTGCCCAAGGTCTACCGCCTCACAGTACGTGGACTGCCTTCGAAGGAGGCCCTGGACCGCCTGCGCCAAGGTATCGACCTCCCGGGCGACATGGGGCGCACCCTGCCCTGCAAGGCTAGCCTCGTCCACCCTGGTTCCGAAAAAAGCGTGGTGGAACTCACCCTCACCGAGGGTAAAAATCGCCAGGCCCGTCGCATGCT
>CAWUOE010000057.1:0-12912 GCA_963923355.1 uncultured Gemmataceae bacterium
ATAAGAGACAGGGGCGGCATGAGCGGTTTCAGCGGTGGTTTTTCGGGAAACAGTCTGGGCGGCATGGGTGGCGGATTCAGCTCCCTGGGCGGGTTTTCCGGTGGCGGATTTTCAGGATCCGGATTTAGCGGAATATCCGGGGCCTTGGGCATGGGGGGCGGGTTTGCCGGAGGCAAACTGGTCGGCTTCTCAGGCGGAAACGGTTTGTGACGGCCCCTGTGACCGCTTCGGGCCGCATCACCGCTTCGGGCCGCATCCAGCAAGCCTGGCGTGGGAGTTCAGGGGATGTTCCCGCTGGATCCCTCGCCGGATCAATGAGGAGGATGGCGATGAGCAAGGATTTGGACACCAACCTGCAGCATCAGGTGCTAAAGGAACTGGAGTGGGACCCCAGCGTGGATTCCACCAAGGTGGGTGTTGCCGCCAAGGACGGGGTGGTGACCCTGACCGGTTTTGTGCCCAGTTACGCGGAAAAGATAGCAGCGGAGCGGGTGGCGAAACGGGTGTACAGCGTGCGGGCCGTGGCCAACGACCTGCAGGTCCATATTCCCGGCATCGGGGAGAGGTCGGATCCGGACATCGCCTCGGCGGCCGTGAATGTGATGAGGTGGAACGCCGCGGTGCCGGACAACGCCATCAAGATCACCGTCGCCCAGGGGTTTGTGACCATGGAAGGCGAGGTGGGCTGGTGGTACCAGAAGGACACCGCCGAGCGCCTCATCCGCAACCTCCGCGGGGTGAAGGGGGTGATCAATGAGGTGAAGGTGAAATCGTCTGCCAAGGTGACGGATGTGAAGGAAAAGATCGAGGCAGCGTTTCGGCGCAGTGCCGAGATTGATGCCCGGCGCATCGGCATCGAGGCCAGCAATGGCAAGGTGACCTTGAATGGCAACGTGCGGTCCTGGGCGGAGCGCGAGGAGGCCCAACTGGCCGCCTGGGCTGCCCCGGGCGTGACGACGGTGGAGAACAAGCTGACCGTCACCCCCTGACCGGGCCGAGTGGCATATCAGGCGCCGGGAAGGCTGTCCCCGGCGCCGTGCCACTGGGTGGGCTCGAAAAAAAACGGGACCAATCCCAAATGATTCGGGGAACTGCGTGTATGGGCAGACCATCGACAGATTCGGAAAGGCCGGCTGGCACAGCACCCTTGGAGGTGACCGAAACGGTTGAACCCCAGGGCGGTGCCATCCGCGGCGTGTTGGGTGCTTGCCGGATTGGGACCTGGCAGTTGGATCGGGTTGGGGGAGTGCTATCGCTGGACCGGACAGCGATGGATCTTTTGGGCATGGGCCATGGACCCAAAGCAGGTGGATCATCCGACCTGATGGAACAGGTCCATCCCGAGGACAGGGCTACACTGGGCCGGATGCTGGGAAAGGGCTCCAGCTCGGGTGCCCATATTCGCTATGCCTTTCGCCTGCTTCGCCCAAGCGGCAAGTATCGCTGGCTGGAGATGCGGGCGACAAGCGGTGAAAAATGGGAAGGGAGCCGGGGCTGCTGGTCGGGGATCCTTCAGGATGTTTCCCACCATCAGGCACTGGAAGAAAACCTGTTCGACAAATATTCACGGGCGCTCGACCGGTTGATGGACCAGGGGCAGGTCCAATCCAGGGAGGAGCAGTTTGTGGAGGGCTTGTTGGAGACCACCTCGGAGTGCATCTTTCTGGCGGCCGGCGACGGAGAAATCCATCTGGCCAATTCAGCGGCAGGCCGGCTTTTCGGCACGGGTGGACGGCTGGCGGAGGGGGTGCGGGTTTCAGACCTGTTTTTCACGCCCAGTTTGCAAATGCCTGAGGCGGAAAAGTCTGCTGGCCGCTGCGCCACGCTGGAGGCCATGGTCTCCCGGCCGGGGGAGTGGTACGGCCGATCGCACGCGGGTGAACCTTTCCCGGTGGAGTTGGTGGCGAAGCCCTTGGGAGACCATTCCCTCTGCCTGCTGGTGGCCAGGGATACCTGCCACCAGCGGTGGCTGGAGGCGGAAGTCGAGCGGGCCGAGTTGCGCGAACGGCATGCCATTGCCTGCGACCTGCATGACAGTGTCTGCCAGGATTTGACGGTGGCCGGGATCCTGGTGCAGTCGCTTGGCGAATCGGGGTATTGGGACAATGCGGTCCGCCTGAGGAACATGACCAAGCTGTGTAGCGCCATCGCGAAATCCCAGGAGGGATTGCGGCGGATCATGGCCCGCATCAAGCCGATGGAGGTGCCGCGGGAAACGCTGCCCCAGGCGCTGCGGGGTCTTGCCGAGCAGGTCAGCCAGGATGGTGGATTGACCTGCCGCTACGAGGGCCCCGATGCGCTCGCCCTGCCCGATGATGAAACCGCCACCAATCTGTACCTAGTCGCCCGGGAGGCGGTGAACAATGCGATTCGCCACAGCGGCGCCAAGGCCATCGAGATCAACCTGAGACCCCAGCCCACCCTGCAACTGGCCATCCAGGATGATGGAAAGGGGCTTGAGCGCACGCCCAAGCCCCGCGGCATCGGCTTGGCGATGCTGCGTGACCGGGTAAAAGCCATGGGCGCCCGCCTGGCCGTGGGCCCCGCCCAACCCAAAGGCACCGTGGTTTCCTGCGAGTTGGGATGAAGGATTTGGCCGAACGATTGTTTGAATATCAGTGGGAGGGCCGAGACGGGTTGCAGGTGAAAGCCGGGGGGGCAATACGGATGACAGGCACAGTGCCACCGGCGGTTTTGCTCGGAATTGAGAAAAGGGCTTGTTTTATAGGGTTTTGGTAAAAGACAAGTCGGTAAAAAACAGAAGGCGGGCCTCTCCCTGCCCGCCTGCCGTCTTCCCGGGTTGTATGGATGGTCCCCGCCTGGGCGGGGACCGGTGGGTCAGATCAGTTGTCGAACTCGTTGCGGCGCTCGGCCAGTTGGGACTGGAGGCGCTGGACGATGCTGGAGTGCATCTGGCTGACGCGGGACTCGCTGAGGTCGAGGGTGGCGCCGATTTCCTTCATGGTCATGTCCTCGTAATAGTAGAGGATCATGATGAGGCGCTCGTTGCGGTTGAGGCCGCGGGTGACCAGTTTCATCAGGTCGCGGTTCTGGATCTTGTGGGTGGGGTCGATCGCCTTGCGATCCTCCAGCACGTCGATCTCGCGCACATCCTTGTAGCTGTCGGTCTCGTACCACTTCTTGTTGAGGCTGACCTGGGTGACCGCGTTGGCCTCGGTGGCCATCTTGTGGAATTCCTCCAGGGGCAGGCCCAGCTTGGCGGCCAGCTCCTCGGGGCAGGGTGGGCGGCCGAGGGCTGCCTCCAGTTGTTTGCGGGCCTCCTCCAGCTTGCTGGCCTTGCTACGCACCAGACGGGGCACCCAGTCCATGGTGCGCAACTCGTCGAGCATGGCGCCGCGGATACGGGGCACGCAGTAGGTCTCGAACTTGACCCCGCGGTCGAGGTCGAACGCGTCGATGGCGTCCATGAGGCCGAAAACGCCCGAGCTCATCAGATCATCGAGCTCCACGCCGTCGGGCAAGCGGGCCCAGATGCGCTCGGCGTTGTATTTCACGAGGGGAAGATACTTTTCGATCAAAATGTTGCGAATCTCGACGGTGGGATTGGCCCGGTATTCCTGCCACATCCGGGTCACATCCATCTCGACATTCGTTGCCATGTTCCCATTCCCCCGTTTAACAGCCACATGGCCGGCGGCGTGAGCCGCGGGTTGGCGGGATTGATCGGCAACCTGAGGTGTGGACAAAACATCCCCGGTCGGGCCCAAGCCCGGCTTTCAACCCCTCGGGGTCGGATGCCGGTCCCGGCGCGTGTGCCGAATCGATCTCGCTCGTGGCTTGCTAGTCGCTTCCCTGCGAAACAGGATTCCCCTGGGCGGAGAATCCCCCCCAATCAGATCGGATCCGGATGGTCGGCCACTTCAATCGAAATGTCTGTTTCTGACATTTTGGACCGAAGGGTTTCCCTCCCGATTCCTCCCCTAGACACAACCGGCGAATCCTTCGCCTGTCGCGCATCCGCCGGGCTTAACCGTCGCCGCCCCCGCGGCTCCGGCACCCGCTTCAGATGGGCAGGCAAATGCCTTTTGTCGTTCGTGGTGTCAAGGAAAAATTGACAGGAAAATTGCATTTTTTTCCGAATTTTTCACCGATTTTCCGGGAAAAGTGGTCTTTTGAAGGGGGAAGAAAGGTTGGGGAGGCCAGGATTGAAAGAATTACACGCGAGGACGTGGAAAAAATGAGCGGGGGAAGGGGGTACGGATTCAGGGGAGGCGGATGGCGCGGGTGACCCTGGATTCGGCTTTGTAGTTCCAGATGGTTTTGCCGGCCCGGTCGACCTCTTTGGCGCCTGCATCGCTGCGCGAGGTGATGAGGGTGGACCCCCCGGGTGTGCGCGTGGCGAACACCGGGACCTCGGCATCCGCCACCCAGAGTTCCTTGCCGGCCGCATCGTATTCCGCCACGCGGTTGCGATCGAGTTCGGGAACGAGCACCCTGCCATCGGCGAACCATTCGATACGGCCGCCGCTGGTGCCGACTCGGACGGGAAGGGCACCGACAGGTTGCCACTCCCGGTCAAAACGCAGGAAGAAGGCATCTTCACCCAACTCGCGGCGCTGGGTGACGAGGCCCAATTCACCCGAGGGCAGCATCTGCGACTTCATGATGGTGGTCACGCCATTGTCGTTGGGGCCACCCGGGACAAACCTGCGCCGTTCGGAGCCCTCGCCATCGACCTCGAGGACCCCGTCCGCGGTGGAGATCAGGATGGTGCCGTGGGGGGTGCGTTGCGCGGCCAGCGGAGTTTCCACCTGGCGTTCCCAAATCACCTCGTTGCGGGTGGAGCGGATCGTGACACGATTGGCACCGTGCTCTGCCACCAAGACTCGTCCACCGGGAAGGTACTCTGCGTCCAGCGGGAAGGCGATGTCCTTCAGTTCCCAAATCGGCTGGCTTTGCTTGTCCAGCAAGCGGATGATTCCCTCATCGAGCAGCACAGTGAGCGTGCGGTTGGGTGGGCTTTGGATTTTGGGGCGTGCCGCCAGCCATTCCTGCCAGACCTTTTGACGGACAGCCCTGCCGGCCTCGTTGCCCGGCCAGGGAAGGGGTGGCGGGCCGGATTCGCCCGCCACCTGGTGCAACCAATCCTCCAGCTCAAACCCCGCCACGCGATTGGCCTGTCTGAGTTCGGCGACAGCGACCGGCAAGGCGACGGCTTCCTCACCAGCCCGGCCCAAGGCGAGGGCCACGCGCCAGCGGACCCCATGGTCTTTGTCGAGCAGCAGGGACCTGGCCAGGTTTTTTCCTGCAGGCGTGGTGGCCAGAGTGCAACCGGCCATCCAACGGACCCGCGGGTTGTCGCTTCGGGTTGCCCGTTCCAAGGCTTCTGAATCAGCGGAGGCCAGGCGCACCAAGCCCCGGCTAATCTGGTCCAGGGTTTCAGGATCACCCGCCCCTTCGGCCAGGTTCAGTAGCGCGGCAGCGGTGCCTGGAGCCTTGGCACGGATCAGTTGACGGATGACTGCCCCCAGGACAGCGGAAGAGCGGGTTTCCTCAATCGCTTCCCGGGCGTCGCGAACCCGGCGGGCGATTTCCGGGTCGGAGTGGCTGGAGTTTTCCCGGAGCACCTCCAGAATGGAGGCGCCTAGAAGAGCCAACTCCCGGCTGGCCTGTTCGCGGGTGTCAAAATCCTCGCTACCCAAACGGGGCAGGAGATCCCGCGCCTTGGCCATCGCCCTTGGATCACCCACCTGATTTTTCAACCGGGCGAGCAATTCCGGGGCTGAAGTGCCGATGCGCATGCTGTCCAGCAGCGCACGGTCCATTTCTTCTGGCGAGGGAAATTTAGGCAAATTGGGCTGCCCGAAGGCTCCAGATGCGGCCAAGGTGAGGAAGGCTAGGAGGAGCATCAGGCACGCGCCCCACTTGGGAACGAATGGAATCAGCCGGGTTTGCGGGATTTCTGGCAAGGCAGGTGATCCATATCGGGGCACCCGGGAGGCAGGATGGCTTCCTCCGGCAACATGCAAGGAATCTCGTCGCGGACGGGGTACAACAGTGAGCAGCGGGTGCAACGGAGAGCGGGCAACTTGGCCGCTGATTCCTCCTGGTATTCCAACGGAACCGACGTGTCGAGCGGGCAGCGAAGCAATTGCAGCAGATCATCAGGAATCATGACGGTGCCCAAGTCCGGCAGGTAATCGACCTCTATCAGAAGCATACCATCGGTAGTGGTGGTGGGCCAGCAGTTCGGTTTTTCAGAAGGGGGTGCGGGTTTTCCGGCGTTTCCACCACCACCCACATCCGATCGCTTGGGCCAAACCCATCAGGACCCAGGTCCGGGGTTCGGGAACTGCAGAAAGCTCGAATTGGCCGCTGGAAGGATTATCCGTTGAACCTCCAGACCACCCTAAGAATTCATTCATGTTGTTGGTCGTGGTGGCCCATTGGGCCAGGCCACCGGAAGACTGGGAATCCAATTTGAAAAACAAAGTGCCAGGGGTTCCTGCGTTCACTGTCAGCAAACTTCCCAGATCGTATTCCCACTCGCTGTATCCTTGCGCCGCGATATCGCCCGCGAGTGCCGCACCTGCGACAGTGAGATTGGAGGCGTTTATATCAAGGCCGAAGGAAAGCCTTAACGCATTCAAGTTGTTTGATCCGTTGTTGTACACCAGGATTTTCACCCGGTTCAGGTAACCGGAAAACCCAGCAACTGTCCAATTGATTTTGGCGGGTGTCGTCGTCGAAAGGGCCATTCCTTGGCCCCGGTTGGCAACGGTTGCCGGGAAATTACTCAGGACCACCTCCGCTTTTACAGCGGGAGCCAACAAAACGCTTATCAAGACAGGAAGCCACTTGTTCATCATCCACCTCCGTTGTGGGCGGATTTCGACACCCGGCAGGGTGATAGTTCAAGTGGTGTCGCAGGTTTCTAATCAAACTAGGGTGGGTAAGGGCAAATACCCGGAATAACACGAATAAACCGGCATTTCTGGGGTAGCTTAAATGGTTTTCCATGGCCGGATTGCCCGGCGTACTTTTTTGAACGCATAGCCAGGGCTATCCGTTCTCGGGTGCGAAGCCCCGGCGCATGGTGTTTTCGGTGATCCCGCGGGAAATCAGGAATTGGGGCAGGTATTCAGGGCCGCCGGCCTTGGCGCCAATTCCTGACAACTTGAATCCACCAAAGGGCTGGCGATCGACAAGTGCTCCGGTGATGCGCCGGTTGATGTAGAGATTGCCCACCTTGAATTCTCGGCGGGCCCGCTCGATGGTGGACGGACTCCGGGAGTAGATGCCGCCGGTCAGCGCAAACCTTGTTCCGTTGGCCAGGCGCAACGCATCGTCCAGCGTGTCATAGGGCAGCACCACCAGAACCGGTCCGAACACTTCCTGCTGGGCAATCTCACTGGCAGGATCCACCCCCGTGAGGATGTGCGGGGTAACGTAGCTGCCGTTGGGATCGCACGCCGAGGGCAGGTCTCCGGCATAGGCGATTTTGGCCCCTGCGGAAACCGCCCTTTCCACCATTGCCAGGATTCGGTCACGGGCCTCCCCATCAATGACCGGGGGAACGGCGCAACCGGGGTCCTCGGCCGGTGAAACCTGACGACTGCGGGCCACCTCGATCAGTCGGGCCACAAAGGCGTCGTGCATCGCGCGGGGCACCAGCACCCGACTGCAGGCGGAACATTTTTGTCCGGCGTAACCGAAGGCGCTTTCAGCGACCCCGCGAATCGCCTCGTCCAGGTCCGCATCCGTGTCCACCAGAATGGCATTCTTGCCACCCATCTCAGCCAGCACCCGCTTGACATGGTCCTGGCCCAGGGATGCCTCTGCCGCCTGGCGGTGAATTGCCAGTCCGACCTTCACGCTGCCGGTGAAGGCGATCACCGCCACCTGAGGATGACCCACCAGCACCGGGCCCACCTCCTCGCCAATCCCCGGTAGGTACTGCAGAGCTTCCACAGGGACTCCCGCCTGGTGGAGGATATCCACCAGCCACCATGCCGTGACGGGGGATTGCTCGGCAGGCTTCAATACCACGGGACAACCGGCCGCCAAGGCTGCGACAGTCATGCCGCATGGGATGGCCAACGGAAAGTTCCAGGGAGGGATGACAGCCGTGACACCCCTGGGTTCGTGGAGCACCAAGTTTTCCTCGCCAGGCACATCCCTGTGGCGGGGGGCCAACCAAGCCTTGGCTTGCATGGCGTAATAGCGGCAAAAATCGATCGCCTCCGCCACATCGGCATCGGCCTCTCGCCATGGTTTGCCGGCTTCGAGGCAAATCCAGGCAGCCAATTCCGGCCGTCGGTTTGCCATGATTTCGGCGGCCTTGCAAAGGATTTCAGCGCGATTGCCGACCGGTCTGGAGGCCCAGGCCGGCAGGGCATCGGAAGCCATGGCGATCGCGCGCAGGGTCTCGGCCTCGGAAGCGCAGGCTGCATGGCCGATCACCTCGGCATGGTTTGCCGGGTTGGTGCTGGTGATCTGGCGCGCGGTTCCCACCCGCTGACCGCCGATCACCAGAGGATAGCTTTGCCCCAACCGGGCGCGCACCTTTTTCAGGGCCGCTGCCATGGCTTCCCGGGCGGAAGCCATAGAGAAATCAGCCAAAGGTTCCGGTTCCAACCGGGGATCCAGCGGGACAGGACCAACGGGCACCGCTACGGAGCGTCCGATTGGGGAAGCCGCATGGTCGGCGGGGTTCATGAACAGCACCTCCTCAGAAACCTGCTCGGTCATGCTGGCCCGAAGGAACGAATCGTTGGCGGTATTTTCCAGCAAGCGCCGGACCAGGTAGGCCATGCCTGGCAACAATTCGCCATAAGGCATGTAGACTCGCACCCGTTGCCCCAAGGACGCCACAGGATCCATCAGCGCATCGCCCATTCCGTAGAGCATCTGCACTTCGAATGCCCCCTTGGGCAATTCCATCCTTTCGGCCAGCGCCAGGGCTCTGGCAATGCTGCGGAGGTTATGGCTGGCCAAAGCCGGCCGTAAAAAACGGCGATTGACCAGAAGGAACTGGGTCAATTGCTCGAAGGAGGCATCACTTTGCCATTTTCTTTGCCAGACGGGAGCCGGCCAACCGTTCTGGGCGCAGACTATCGTTTCAGCGTCCCAGTAGGCCCCCTTCACCAAACGAATGGTCACCGGCGCCCCGCGCCTTTGGGCCCAGGTGGAGAGCATCTCCAGATCCTTGGCGGTGTCGCGCAGGTAGGCCTGCATGGCGATTCCGACATGGGGCCAGTCGCGGAATTCAGGTTCCATCAGCAAGCTGGTGAATATGGCGAGGGTCAAATCCTTGAAGGAACTTTGCTCCATGTCAAAGTGAACGAATGCCCCTTGCCTGATGGCGCGGCGCAAGATGGGCCGCAGCCGGTCGCAGATCCGGTCGGCGGAACGGTTGAAATCAAGCGCATCAGCCTGGCTGTACAGGGAAGACAACTTGACCGACACATTGACCACGGGAAGCGGGCCGATGTCGTCGGTGTCGGTCAGTGGATCGGAGGACAGGGTGGGCGCCAGATGGCTGAGGCCATCGAGAAGGTCGAGGTAGGCTTGCTGGCTGGAGCCTGCCTCGGTTTCCGTCAGGGTGGCCTCGCCCAGGATGTCCACCGTGAAGGCCAAGCGCCTGCGACGCAGATCACGAACCGATTGCAGGGTTTCAGAAAGGGTTGAACCGGCTATGAATTTCCTCGCCATCCGGGCGCTGGACCAGTGGGTGAGCTTGAAAAATAGGGCACCCAGGGGGCCAGATTGGGGAAGCAGGCGCAAACCCCACCGAAACCACCACGGAACTGCCCCGCCGGCCTGATGGAAGTACTCGCGCAAGTGTCTTGCTAATTCGGCCGGATTGCCCAAGGTGGGCAGCACATCCACGAACCGAAAGAGATTGAGCTTGATGGAGTCGTCAGCCATGCTCCAGCGCATGGCCTGATCATCGAACCAGGCCGGGCTGAGCAAAATGGGGCCTGAGCGATCAATCCGGGCCAGCAGATCCCGACCGATCCGCCGGGTCAGATTCTCCAGGTCACCGCCTGTCTCCAGCGCCATGAGGATACCCCGAAAAAACCGTCGGCAGGGGGAGGCAACCAGACCCGGGTGAAGCGGGGATTTCTCCTTGATAGATTATAGGAGACAGCCCGGGGGCTCAGGCCGAACCGGCATTTGGAATCGGTTTCAGGAATGACCATGAAAATCGGCAAATTCACGGTTCAGGCCACGCTGGGTACGGGGGCACACAGTTCCATCCTCCAGGTGCGCCGCGCTGATGACAGCAAAACCTATGCCTTGAAGGTGGTGAACATCGACGAGCCGGAGGACATGAAGTTCCTGCGGCAGGCGGAGCATGAATTCGAGATTCTGCAGAAGCTGACCCATCCGAACATCATCAAGGCCCACGCCCTTGAAAAGGAAAAGGCTTGGGTTTTTGGCAAGGTGACCAAGGTGCACCTTCTGATGGAATTCGTCAACGGCCAGACCATGGACAAGGCCCGGCTGACTTTGCCACAGAAAGTGCACGCCTTCCGGTTGGTCAGCGAGGCGCTGGTGCACATGCACCGGCGCGAGGTGCTGCATGGTGACCTGAAACCCAACAATGTGATGGTGGGCAAGAAAGGCGTGTTGAAAGTCATTGATTTCGGTTTGGCCCACCTCCGTGGCGAAGCGAAGGATCGCATCACCGGCACCCCCGAGTACATTGCCCCGGAGACCGTGAAAAGCAAAATCCTCTCCGAGCGTACCGATCTGTACAACTTTGGCGCGATGATGTATCGGGCCATCACCAACCAGACGCTGATGCCCCGCATCGACGAGGGTGGCGAGGTGATCGAGGAAAAGGTCTGGGCCAAATACTACAAGCCGATCGAGGAAATACTTCCGGGAATCGACGCCGAACTGGCCAAGCTGGTGGGTGATTGCCTGCAGTCAGACCCCCGCAAGCGGCCCGAACGGGCCAGTGATGTGCAAAACATCCTCAGCCAGGTGGAAGAGCGTGTGGTACCCAACCCGGAAAAAGGGCTGGATGGCCTGGAATGACCGGTTTTGTGTCCGCCATCGGGGTTTCTTCGATCGTCCGGTTTGCCGCACTTTGCGCCTTTGCATTCTGGCAGGGAGGCTTTGTCTTTTACGCGGGTGTGGTGGTGCCGATCGGAAGCGACGAACTGGGAGACACCCTGCAGGGCTTCATCACGCGCCGGGTCACCCAGGGCCTGAACATAGCGGGCGTGGTTGCCCTGATCATCTTGCTTGCGGATGGGCTGAGAAACTTTCAAGGCTTGAAAACGCGGGGCTGGTTTTGGGCGTTCTGGATTCTGATGGTTCTTTGCCAAGCCTGGCTGATCGTTCAGCATCCGGCAATGGACCGGCTGCTGGAACCTGAAACGGTGAGCATCCTGGACCGCAAACGCTTCCGGTTGCAGCACCAGATATACCTGTGGACCAGCACGGTGATGTGGGTGGCTTCGCTGGGATGGGCGTGGCTGTTGGCGACGGGAACACGCCAGGCGGAGGTGAATGAAAAACCTCGCACATGACCTGGGTGGTGTCGCCCATACACCGCACCGGATCATGGCGAGGCACCGGTACTATCCGCCTGACGGATCCCAAATGCAAGGAAAAAATCAGGCAGGTTTTCCCAAAACAGAGAATCAGTTGTTTTCAACTAGTTTAAGCAACGATTGCCGGAGGTCGAGCCATGTCCTTGGATTGCTCCCAACTGGAGGCCTGTTTCCAGGAAAAAGGGCCTGCAGCCGCCTTGGAAAAGCTGGAAAACCAGATGAAAGAAAGCGGGGACCACACCGGTTGGTTCTACACCCTGCTGATGCGGGCCCGGCAGGACATGGGGCTGGATCCCACCCCCACGGCCCCGGCAGAGGAGATCCCGACGGGCAAGCATGAGGCCTACGAGGAAGCCATCCGGCAGGCCGGCCGCACGGTGGGGAACGCGGCCCTGGAGAAAGGCCAGCTGGAAGCAGCCTGGCAGATGTTCAAATTGCTAGGTGAGCCTGAGCCGGTGCGGCAGGCCCTGCTGGCGAGGGAGTTGGGTGAGGACGATGACTGGGAGTTGCCGATCCGCCTTGCCTACTACGAGGGGCTGGCCCCGGAAATTGGATTCGACTGGATCCTCCGCCGTTACGGATTGTGCAATGCCATCACCACGCTGTCGCAGGAGACGCCCGGGGGGCCCGAGGTGCGTCAGCATTGCATGCGGGCCCTGGTGCGCGCACTGCGCGCCGAATTGATGCGACGCCTTCAGGCCGACCTGCGGCACCGCCAGGGGCACCCGCAAGCTGAGGCCGAGGCGGAGTTGGGGCCCCCTCCCGAATTGGGTGAGATCAGCCGCTTACTGGACAATCACCCGGAATTGACCGAGGAGGACAGTTACCATATCGACCTGTCCCATCTTCAATCCACCGTGCAGTTGTCCAGCCAGTTGCAGCCATGCGCGGAATTGAAACTCGCCCGCGAGTTGTGCGACTACGGCAAACGGCTCAAGGGGCGCTTTGTGCCAAGGGGTGAGGCTCCCTTTACCGATTTTTTTGGAGGCTGGGATCGCTTTTTGTCGGCGCTGGACGGGGAAGACGCGGAGGGAAACATTGCCTTTTTCCGCGATCAGGCTTTGGCGGCCGCTGAGGAAGGGAACCCTTATCCGGCCGAAGTCTGGCTGGATCTGCTTCGCAAGTTGGGCCGGGACCGCGAGGCCCTGGAGGCGGCCGCCATTTGCCAGAGCCCCGCGGCGCTGCGGGGCCCCTGCCGAGACCTGCGGGATTTCCGACCCATGCGCGAGGCCGCCCGGCGTCAAGAGGACCGGGTCCATTTTCTGGCAGCCCTGCTTGAGCAACGCAATCTGGAACCCCGGGCCCGTTGAGATGGCGCCCACGCCACCCACATCACCTTTACCCATCGATCCCGTCCTGCCCGGGATCGTTGAAGCATTGC
>CAWUOE010000058.1:0-12898 GCA_963923355.1 uncultured Gemmataceae bacterium
GAAGTGATCCTGCTGGCACAGGCCCTCTCCGACAGCATCATCGGCGGTATCGTGCTGCCACGCACTGGCGTGAGATGAATGGCACAGGTAAAATAGACAATGACATAATCCTCCCAAAAAGGTGGGATACTGGCTCACTATTCGAAGGCATTCTGCTGGATTTCGCCATGGCAAGCCCCTCCATACGCGCACGGCACGCACACCCCGCCCTCCTAACCCTGGAAGACCGCCTCACCCCCGCCTCGGCCGGCTCGCTAGAATCTGTTACCAACCTCTACCGGCTCACCCTGAACCGTCTGCCCGATGCAGGAGGTCTGGCCCATTTCGCCAGCCGACTCGACGCCGGCGAGCCGGTGGCCTCCGTCACCGCCAGCCTGCTGGGCTCCGCCGAACACCGTGAAAAAATCGTCACAGGCTACTATCAAGGCATCCTCAACCGCGCGCCCGACAGCGCAGGCCTCGCCTCCCATGTAGCCACTCTCGGGAAAGGTGCCAGCGAGGAACGCCTGGTGGCAGCCATGTTGGCCTCCACCGAAAAAGCCGGCACCTTGACCGATGAAGCCTTTGTGGACCTGCTGTACCAATCGGTGTTCGGCCGTTCGGCTGATCAGGGCGGACGGTATTCCCATTCCAAGGCCCTGGAATCTGGCACCAGCCGGCAGTCCCTCGCGTTGGCCTTCCTCGAAAGCCCCGAAGCTTCGGCCACCGTGGTGGACCGACTCTACTCCCAGCTGCTGGGAAGGACACCCGGATTCTCCGAACGGATCGGGTGGATCAAGGCCTTGGGCCGACCCGTATTCAGTTACGCCGACGCCGTGGCTGGCTTTGTCTCGTCCCCCGAGGGTTCCTCCCGCCTCGCCGTACCCTCACCCCTGGTCGCCACCAACGCCACCAATCCCTTCTTCTGGCAGCAGCACATCGGGCTGAACCATCTCGGTGGCGTGGTGAAGGCCACTTCCCCCGCTCCTTATGTCTACTTCCTAGACGCCAATCCGACCGGAAATTCTAGCCTTACCCCCTCTGGATACGCCGTGGTTATCGACGGCGCGCCAGCAACCAGGGATCCCATAGCAACCTCAGGTCGCCTCACGGGCGTCACCGTGGAATTCACGGGTGGCGTCGACCCCAGTCATGTCAGTTGGACCACCGTCCAACCGGCAATCGCCTGCTGGACCGGCGACATTGCCAATCAGGCCGATCGTCAACAATTGGCTGTCAACATCCTCACCGCCGCCATGGGCGGCAGTGGCGCCTTTGCCGATTTCCCAACGCTCGACGAGCTTAAAACCACCGCGGGCAATCTGATCTGGGCCCAGGATTTTGAGGCCCATATCGATGCCTGTCACGGACAGGGTTCACCCGAGGAGGTTGCTGCCGGCATCCTCGCTGTCACCTGGGCCGGCCGGGAAATCCTCGGCGGTGCCATAAAAATCGTGCCCGTGCCCGCCAGCGCCATCGTCAAGGGAGAGCCGGCTTTGGGCGGCCCTTGGAACCTCGGCACGGTTCTTTCCAGCGCCAACTACCTGGCCAAACTTTCGCTGGCCCAAACCATGCCCGAAGACATGATCGCCCAGTTGCCAACCATGGACCTGCTTTCCGCCCTGCACCTGGCCACCGCCGGGGGGCTCCCCCTGATCGACGGGGTGCTGATCCAACAGTATGGTGCCAGCCCTCCCGGATCCCCTTCGGCCGATACCCCGGCTTTCACCGACACCACCCTGCCCTACGCCGTCCTGTCTTCCCTGTATGGCGACCCATCGCAATTCGATCCAAACAACCCGCCAGCCACCCCGTGGAACAGCTACTATTTCGGTGACATGCCTTTCACCGCCGGGGTTTACTGGGCCGGCAACACTGTGACTGGCATCACCGGGTTCGACCCAGCTAAATTCCTCACCCCCACTCTGGCCACCACCACCTGGAACGGCCACACCCCCATCCCGGCGGGAACCTGATCCCGGCCATCCCCAGAGCCCGGCTGAATAGGACTACCGTCCTATTTTTCCGCCTGTTCCAGATCCTTGCTCGGATCCCGCGTCAGGTTCGCCCGCAAAAACTCCTTCGTTTCCGGGATCGCCATCCGGAAATCAGTGATCTGCTGCACCTGCACCCGCCATCCCGACCCGGCGCAGTCCAGCAGGTGGCCGCCCCGCTTCCTGTCCGCGCTGATGAAATGCAAATGATAGCCGGGGATGCCCACGCTCTTGGCGTAGGCCGGGGTCCAGAATCCCACCAGCGTCCCTTCCAAACCCGTGAAGGCAAACTCCGCCTGCCTCGCCGCCGAATCCACCAGCCGTTCCTGCCCCGTGGCCTTGCACACCGCGCGCAAGTGCATCTGGTCAAATAACCCGTCCACCCGGAAGGCGAAAAACAGATTCCCTGTGCCACGCAACCCGTCCAAAAACGCGGTCAGCTCCGCCACCGACCGGATCTCCGGGACCGGTATCGGCTCCCCTGGTTCAAAATGCGTCACCACCGCGAAGGGCACCTTGCCACAGGGATCCGCCTCCGCCACGGTCCCATCCCCGCGGGCCTGATGGCATTTCCCTTCCAGGACCACCATTTCCCCATCGAGGGCGTCAAAGGTCCCCAACCCGAAATCCCCATGCTCCAGCAAATTGGCCACCGAGACGGATCCCCGGTAAACCCCTTCCACCAAGGCACCGGAAGTGGATACCTGGAAGAGCGTCGCATGTTCCAGTTGCAATGCGTCAGCCACCGCCCGGGTCACCAGATGATCAATGCTCTCCCCGGTGGACCTGCGCCAGGCCTCCAACGCTTCCAGCACAGACTGGGGCAGATGACATTTGATCGACGGCATGGCTGCGGACTCCTTCGGGGAAAGTACCCCGCAGCATACCCCAAATCACGGACCACTCATCGATTCCCCACGCGGTGTCCGGAATAGCATGGAAGAAGCTTCCCATTTCCCGCTACCGCTTGCGGATGGTTCCCGTCGCCTGGCTGACGCTCCCCAGCACCCCCTCCACCGGAGTGCTCAACCGCAGCGTGAACGCCAGGTCCGTGGTCATGGTCGCATCCGGCAGGATTGTCACCGGCACAGATTTCCGCGTCTCCCCCGGGGCGAAGGTCAGCGTCCCGCTGGTGGCCACGTAGTTTTTCCCCGCCTTGGCGGTCCCGTCCACGCTCGCGAAATTCACCGTCACCGATTTGGTGGATGGCTGCGACAACGACACCTCGAAGTACGCCGTCACCTTCCCGTCGGTCGCCGTGCCCATCGCGAATTGCATCGGCTTGATCAGGTCCACCTTGTCCTGCCGCACCGTCCTCCAGTCATCCGCCAGGATCCCGCCCGTGTCCCCCGAATTCGGGTTCCATGACCAGTAGGTCCAGCTCGGCCCCTGCTGCCCGGCGGGAAGGTTCCCTCCCGTGATGCCACCCTGCAGGTACTTCACCAGCGCGCCCAGCCACACCTTGTCACTGGTCGTCTCCAGCTTGGTGCCGAACTCACCCACCAGCACCGGGGCGATATTGTTCTTGAACAGATACCCCCAGTTCTTGTCCCAGATGGCCGGCAGGTTGTCCGGGTAATTCGGCTGGCTGAACCATGTTTGCGGATAGACCGATGCCGGATAGTCGTGGGTGGAGTAGACCAGCCGGTTGGCCACCGAAAGCCTCACCGGGTTCGCCCCGGCGTTCGACAGGTTGCCGCCCCACCAGTAGTTGCCCGATGCCCCCGACTCCACCCCTTCCACGATGACCAGCCACTTGGGGTTCACCGCCAAAATTGCATTGCCCGCACGCTCCGCCGCCAGCCGCCAGTCGGTCAGTGCGTTGCCATCCCCCCAGGTGGCCTGCCCGTGCGGCTCGTTGTGCAGGTCCGCGCCGATCACGGTCGGGTTCCCGGCGTAGCGCGCCGCCAGCATCTTCCAGTCGGCGATGAATCGCGATTCCGGATAGGCCGCCGTGTACCACAGCCCCGAACCCTCCGTGCCCGCCCCGGCGCTGGACCGGTGGTGGTCCAGGAAGATCCGCAGCCCGATCTGCCCCGCGTAGGCCACGATCTTGTCCAGCACCTGCAGTCCGTTCAATCCCTGCAGGTCCGGGTTCTTGCTGAAGTCGATCCCGTTCGGCACGCTCGACGCGTCGAACAACTGGTTGGAAAACGGCAGGCGGATCGTGTTGAAGCCCGTCTGCTTCATCTGGTCCATCATCTCCTTGTAGCCGCGCGTCCACAGACCGTGCGGGGCATAGTTGGTCCCCTCCATGCCGAACCAGTTCACACCCGAAAGGCGCACCACCTGCCCGTTGGCATCCACGATCTGGTTGCCATTCGTGCTGAAATAACCGGGCGCCACACCGTTCGACGGGGCGCCGACCTGCACGCTCGTGTCCGCAATGGTGATCGTGGGAGGCGTCGCGGGCGTGCCCGGTTGCGAAGCGCCGGTCCCGTTGAAGGTCGAGCTGATGGCCGCGCCGTTCAGCGTCCAGTTGGTCGGACCCGCCTTCACGTTGCCGGGGCTGCCGGTGAACCCGAAGGAGACCGTTCCGCCCGGCTGGATGGTCGCGTTGTACCCCGCGTCTTGCAGGGTGAGCCGCGTCCCCGCCTGCCCCGCCACCCGCGCGTTCCAGATATTGGTCACGGCGAACGGAAAATCAAAACCCAGCTTCCACCCAGTGATGGCGGTGGTCCCCGTGTTCGTCAGCGTCACCTGGGCCGTGAAACCGCTCCCCCAGTCATCGCTGATGGTCAGGTCCCCCTTGGCAGAACCAACGGGTTGCACAGGCCCCACATCGTCCGCCACGATCGTCACGGTGGCGGTACCCCTGGAAAGCGTCGCGCCCGAGGGCCCGCTCAGCTTCAGCGTGAACACCTCGTCCGGCTCCACCTCCTTGTCACCCAGGACCGTCAGCACCACGGCCTTTTGCGTCTCCCCCGGGGCGAAGGTCAGCGTCCCGCTCGCGGCGGTGTAGTCCGAACCAGCCTTGGCTGTCCCGTCTGCGGTCGCGAAGGCCACGGTCACGGGCGTGGCCGATGCCGCCGACAGGGTCACCGTCAACGACACCGTCTTCGTGCCCGTGTCCCCCTCCACCACCGATGCGTCCGCGATCGAAAGCGCGGGCAGCGGGGCCGAGCCGGAGCCGTCCCAGGTCACCCGCACATTCAGGGGTTGGTCACTTTTGCCACCACCCGCCCCCAGGAAGCCGATGTTGATGCTCGACCCCGGTTGCAACGTCCCGTTGTAGGACTCCGGGCTGATCACGTAGTGCTGGCCCGACTTCGAGGCCACCTTCCCGTTCCACATCGAGGAGATGTCGCGGCTGTAGTCGAACTCCACCTTCCAATTCACCATCGGCGTTTTCTGGTCGTTGGTCAGCAGACCATGTGCCTGGAATCCCGTCCCCCAATCGTTGTCCAGCCCGTACACAAAGGCCGGTGTCAGCCGCGCCTCCAGGCTTTCCAGACCGGGTCTGGCCCTCCCCGCAACCCGACCCACCCCTCCAGGGCGGCGGCGATACGACTGCAGGCGAACCAGGGACTCGGGAATGAAATTCCACATACTGGGCTCCTTCGTGTCGGTTTTTCAGGGAAAAGCGCGGAGTGCAGCGCAAGGATGATCCTTACGGTGCAGCGCCCAAGGAACCCTAGGTCACAGTTTCTGGAAGGACAAATCAGATGGTATTCTTTTTTATCAACCAACAGTATTTAGTTTAAATATATTTCTTATTAATTCTTATTTTATCTATATTTGATGAATGATCATTCATTTCTTGGCATCATCGCTATAGAAAAGGACCATGCCTGCACAATGATTCTGAACCGTTCAATGAATTGAGACTGGATGTCTTTGTTTCACTGCGCCGCAGCTTATGGGAATTTCATCCCCATCAGCTGCAAGATTGTTAGCAACTTTGGCATCACCACTTTGACTGAAGACACTTGTATTTTTGTTGCAGATGCCACTCCATACCCTTTCATTTTAATTGATATTTTTGATTGCACACGCGATTGTTAGTGCCTTATACTGGTGCCTTCTGTTGTCAGAGTTATCCGCAAGAACCCTTCTTCCGCATTTAACCCAAGCCGCCAAGCTCAAGCCTGGCCAATCCACGTCGAAGGAATTTCCGATGCAGCCTATCCGTAAAAAAGCCAGCCCCATTGCACGCCCGGCCCTCGAGGCACTCGAGGCCCGCCTGAACCCAGCCAGCATCGCCCTGCTCGATCAGGTGTCACTGATGTACCAGGTGGGTTTGGACCGGCTTCCCGATCCACAGGGACTCACCTACTACTCCACCCAACTGGAAAACGGAGTGTCACCTGTGAACGTGGCGCGCCAGATTCTGTTCTCTCCGGAGCACAACGAAAAGGTGATTAGGGGTTACTACTCAGAAATCTTGGGCCGTGAGCCGGATGCTGCGGGTTTGGCTTCCCACCAGACCAGTCTCAATGGGATTTACGTGAATTTCAACGGGATCAAGGGTCAGGCCACCCAAGAAGACCATAAAAAATGGATCGATATTCTTTCCCTTCAATGGGGTTCAGAGCGTAACCCCGCCCGGGTCTCGGAAGAAGCTCTCGCCGCTTCCTTCCTGGCCTCTCCGGAAAAATCCGGCACCCTCAACAACGCCGCTTATGTCGACATGCTGTACCGCACGGTGCTCGGTCGCAGTCCGGACCTGCAGGGACAGAAAAACTGGATTAACAGACTGTCATCCGGCACCAGCCGTCAGGCGGTGGCCCAGGCCGTCCTCGAAAGCCGCGAGGCTTCCACCTACGCGGTGGACGGAATGTATGTAACCATCCTCGGCCGCCAACCCTCCGCACCCGAAAAACAGATATGGATCGAGGCCCTCCAAGATCCCTTTGTCACCTACGCCGATGTGGCCTCGGCCTTCCTGGGCTCCGCCGAGGCCCGGGCACGCCTTGCCGGCAACGACAACCCGCTGATGACCGTGGTTGAGCCGAGTACAACTTTTTGGCAGAAAAATATCTCCTTTGCCACCCAGGGCAACCATGGCGTCACAGCCACCACCCCGCTGAAGTTGAACCCCGTTGTCCAGCTCTCCCACTTCGGCCAGGACATCGCCTTCACGGAGGACTCCTTCGGAATCTCGGCTATCCCCATCACCAGTGGCGGCTCGGGGTACACCTCCCCGCCCGCGGTGACCATCGCTGCGCCAGTTGCCGGGGGAGTTGGCGCAAAGGCTGCAACAGCAACCGCCACAATCCAGAACGGGGTCATCACGGGCTACACACTTGCTGGCAATCAACCTTCCGGTGACCAGCCGGGGCCATACACCAGCGCCAACACATCGATTTCAGTTTCAAAACCATCGGACCCCAACGGAACGACGGCAACTTTTTCATTTCATCTGAATAATGGTTATATCCAGTATGTCGGAATTAATGACGGTGGCTCAGGTTATGATTCGAAAAATCCGCCCACCGTCACCATCCAGGTTTCTGACCCGCCTGCAGGTTTCCAACCCGCCAAGATTACCATATCAAGCCAAGATATCTCCAACGGTGTCGTGACAGCTATCACCGTCACCTCGCCCGGACAGGGGTACGCCCCCAACGAAAATGTTGCTGTCACCATCGGCCAGGCCCCGGTTGCCACGGATTCCGCAGTCCTGGGCACGGTCACCGCCGGTGTGGTCGAGGTCCCCAGCCGCTCCAAATTCCAGGCCTGGGCCAAGGACTACATCACCTATGTCGCCAACACCGGCGTCAGCACCTGCTTCATCAACATCGGGGATTACTTGGCCGACACCAAGGGCCTCTACAACTACCTCAGGCCCGAACTGGGAACCAACGGCATCCCCTGGATCGTCACCGACTTCCTGGATCCCCTGGCAAACCTGAAAAAAACCGATGGCAGCCCCGCGGTCGAGGTCGGCGCCATCGCCTATCTGAAGGACGCCTGGCATCTCTACGAGGAATCCGACAACCCCAACTTCGATGGGAACCTGCTGATTACTGACGGCCTACCCGCCCGAACTGTAGGGGCCAGCAAAGTCTACAGCCCGCCCAAGAATAACATGTACCAGGCCCTCCAACTGGTCAACGAGATCAACTCCTACGCCACGACCAAGTTCATCACACACTTCGAGTTTGACGGCGAGGGCGGCGGGGCCTACGTGCAGGATGACCCCGCCAAGAGCCAACCCTCTTTCTACGGCTTCAACACCTCCACAAGTGACACCAAACCCCTATCGCCCAGCCCCAACTGGACCTTTGATCCGGCCACTCCCTCCAAATCCAATTGGCCCACCACCGGCCCGGGCTATACCAAATGGCTGTGGAACCACCTCATGCCCGGTGTCGCCCCTGGGAAAATCAATTACCAAACGGGAACCGGACTGGCCCCGGGTGGAATAATGCCCGGAAGCCAGTCGGGTGGCACGGCTGCATCCGTGCCCGATGTTGTCTTCACGGACCTTGAGGCTATCGACCCCGCAACATGGTCGGAGAACAAAGGCAGTCCCTACCAGTTCGGCTCCATTTCCTACTCCCAGCCGGCATGGTTCCCCAGCAGCCCGGGCCCGGTCCAGTCGTATTCCGAAAACTACTGGTGGGGCGAGAACAACTATATGCCCGGAGCGCCCTCCGCCATTTCCGCGGCTGGACAGAACTCCTCCGTCCCTTTCCAAATCCCTGTATCAGATGACACGGTTTACAACGGCCAGACGAACGTAACCTTCAACACCCCTTCAATAATAAGAGCGGACGGCTCCACGATCACGGGCACCCCAGCTGCCGGCTACGCCGTCATTGCGAAGGGTTCCGTGGATCTGGTAACACCTGGCAACAATCCTGTGGACCCCTCCGGCCTGATTCCAGCCAACCCAGGCTTCGGCTACAGCACGGGTATTTGGATCTCGGCGTTCCCGAAAACATCCGGAGGCTACAAAAAGGGCGATACCATCCAGTTCCTGTCCGACAACGGCGAGCAAACCGCCTCAGGCAATTTGGATGTTGACAACAACGGCAACCTGACGGGAGTCACCATCACCAACCCGG
This sequence comes from uncultured Gemmataceae bacterium, assembly GCA_963923355.1. Taxonomy (GTDB): domain Bacteria; phylum Planctomycetota; class Planctomycetia; order Gemmatales; family Gemmataceae; genus UBA6894. Next base: position 8,987 of record CAWUOE010000058.1, read on the forward strand.
GCCAGGGATGGACTGCCGAACCGACCAGGTACACGATCAACAATCAACAGGACAATCTGCCTGTTGACCAGAAAGCCACCTTCCAGGCCTTGCTGATGCCCGAACACGGATACCCGACTCTCACCTTTGACAACTCTCCGCAAAGCAATGGGACCGCCACGGGGTACGCCCTGGTCACCTCCCAGACATACAAGCCTGGCAGCATCACCAGCATCGTGATCAATGACCCCGGTAAAGGCTACCTGAAGACAGCCAATACCACCCTCGACGGCCAGAGCACCGCCCAATTGGTGGCCAACATCGCTAACGGAGAGGTGGTTTCCGTCAGCGTACTCAACGGGGGGGCCGGGTACACCTCACCTCCCGTCATCACCTTTTCAAACCCGAACCAGTTAATCCCCACCAGAACGGCAGTAGCCGTGGCTGTTCTGGATGGTACCGGCAAGGTGAAGGCGGTGAATGTGACGGATGGTGGCTCGGGTTACTATCCAAACAGCAAGTCCAATGGCATACCACCGGTAGCTGCCTCCGTCCCGACAGGGGGAATTCTTTCGGGGGTAAAAATGGCCATCTCCGACATACCCGCTCCATCGGATATTCTTTCCCAGTATGGGAAGACCTCCGGTACAACCTCTTTCACTCCGGCTGGAATCGTTCTGGAGAGTGGTGGGAATGGTTTCTACCTACAGGTATCCCGCTCCGCGAATACCGCTGACCACATTGTTGTCACCCGCCTGGGTGACCACTACAGCGCGACTAGCAAAGCCAGCCTACCCTTCTTCACAATCAGTGACGGGAGTAACTCTAGCCCAAATCTTCCAGTTTCCATCAACTCCCTCACCTACAACAAGGCCTACGCCCCAATACTGAATCTTGCCGGTGGTTTTATCATCAACGGCAATGGTCTGAGCCTTGTCAATGTCGTGGCCGCGGGTAGCGGCTACAGCGCCGGCGCTATTCTGACCACCCTCGCCGGCAAGGGATCCACCTACGATGTGCCCCCCGAGGTGGTGTTCACCCCTGCCTCAGGGGACAGCGGTTCCGGGGCGAAAGCCTTTGTCACGCTGGACAGCAATAACAGGATTGCGACAATCCAGGTGTATGATCCAGGGACCGGGTACTCGGTCGAGCCGACCATCTCGTTCCAGAGGGCCCAGGGCGACAGCCAGAAATCAACCCCCATCGATACTGCCTCTGCCTACATCAGGAATTTCCCGCGGATCAATTTGTCACCGGGAACCCAAGTCCCGACAAAGGCCGCAATTCCCTATGCGGTCATGTCCGTGGTGACACCGGGGGATTACAACAACGGATACTCCGTGGGCTCCATCCAATTCCTCGATCCGGGGGCCGGTTACATTCCGGCGGTCAATCGGGTGGACGGTTCCATTCCGGCGAACGACGTCCCCACGGCCGCCATGCTGCCCACCATGACCATTTCTGCACCACCCCTGAATTCGGCGGGGCAGGCGGCCATCGTCGACAGCCAGTTCGCCATCGTGAACAAGTGGAACGCCTTCTGGGTGGATGGGAACGGCTCCATCACCTCCCAGGTGGGCCCGGCCTCCTCCGCGACCCTCGAGTCCGTCGGCAGTGTCACCGTCAACTCTGCCGGCTCGGGTTACGGCTGGGATGCGCAGGTCACATTTTCCGCCCCGCCTGCCGGAGGCGAAACCGCCGTCGGCTATGTCGTCCTCAATACTGACGGCTCCGTCAACCGCATCGCCATCACCAACCCCGGCTCGGGATACACCTCCCCACCCACCGCAAAGGTTACCTCCCCCGGCAACACCGGCACGGGCGCCTTGCTGACCGTCAACCCCCTCGTTCCCAAGATCCGCGGGGGAGGCAACGTTTACAATTACGAAATCTGGGATGGCTACCCCACCGATCAGGTCAATTCGATCGGCTTCACCCCTGTCCAAAGTCAGGATGACACATCCCACACCACAGGGGCGGTTGTCTACCAAAACGGTATCGGCTACCAGGTGGATGATGAGGTGAACATCGTCCGGAATCCAACGGACCTACCGCCTGGACCCGGCCAGCAACCATTCGTCGATGCCAAGGCCACCGTGGCTACAATCGATTCCATGGGGCGTATCCTTACCTTCAATATCTCCCAAAAAGGCACCGGGTACCAGGCCACCCCCACGGCGACGGTCTATAGCAAAACGGGAACCGGTGCCGTCCCCCAGCCCAGCCTGCAAAACCTTATTCTCAGTGTCAACGGCGCAGACGCCGTTTACGCCCACTATGCGGCCTACCCCGGGGCCCTCGCGCAGATGTTCAACGACCCGAAATACACTGCCGAGTCCAGCCTCAAGAAGCTGTCCGACCGCAGCTACCAGCCAATCAGCCTCAGCCAGGACAACACGCTGATCACCCCGAACAGCTACATCGGGCAGGGAGCCATCGCCACCTTCTCGCTGGAGTCGGTCCTGCTTTCCAACACCGGTTCTACGGCCGTTGCCAATGGAGCGGGGGGTGGTGCCACGGCGACTGCCACCCAATCCGGCGGGAAAATAACTTCCTTCACGGTGACCAATCCGGGTGCGAAATACTTGGTGCCGCCCCTGGTTCAGATCACGGATCCGAATGGCACTGGTGCGGCGGCAACCGCCACCCTCGCGGCCGACGGGACCGTCAACGGCATCAGCCTCACGGCCGCGGGCAGCGGTTACACCTCACCGACCGTCGCCCTGATCAGTCTGGGCGCCTGCCTCGATGCGAAATACCACGAACCGTCGGAACTGGTCGGGGTCAACGCCCTTGGTGGCACCTTCGGCGGCCTGTCGATGCTCACCTACAACGACTTCATCACCTTCCTGAACAACGCCGCTGACATCGTGGTCGGCTCGCAGAAGGCTAGCGGGATCAACGCCCAAACCGGGGATTTCACCTTCGTGTCCCCAAATACCATCCAGTTCAACGGTTCGAACGCCGATGTTGCCAACATCCGGGTGGGCATGACCGTCGAGGGCGCGGGTATTCCCGCCGGCACCACGGTCCAATCGATCCCCAAGGCCACCGCCACTGCCGTCCAAAACAAGAACAATGGCACCTGGACGATCAATGTCACGGAGGGTGCCAGCGGTTACAGCACCCAGCCCCTTGTCGTGATCACAGGCGATGGCACCGGAGCCACCGCCACGGCAACGGTCGGGCCCAACGGTGCTGTCACCGGAATAACGCTGACCCCGGGATCAACCCCCTACACCTGGATGAATGTCTCCATCCAGCAAAGCCAGCAGGTCATCCTGAAGACCACCGGCGGCAACCTTCAGGCTCCTCTCGGTGCCCTCACCTTCTACAACCCCATCTCCGCCAGCGATGTCACCTTCTCCATCTACGATTGCGCCTTCCTGCCGCTGTCGTGGCTCGATGGCCAGGTGGCCAACGCCTGGAAGGAAACCAACACGCCACCCGTCTTCACCAGCCCCGCCTTGGGCGCGGTAGCCCCCGCCACAGCATCGAGCGGTGCCCCCATCTACACCGCCGTCGCCCGAGATTCCGACCTGCTCAAGGCCAACAATCAGCTCACCTACGACCTGGCGCGCGGTCAAAACGATGATGCCTCTCTGCTGCGGATCAACCCGAGGACCGGGGAAGTATCCGTTCGGTATCCCGCCGGCCAGCCACTCCGCTCGTCCTACTCCTTCACGGTGACGGTCACCGACGGCTATGGTGGTGTGATCCAGATGCCCGTTACCGTGCAGGTGGGCGGCACTTGATTCCTCGCGCAGCCACCGGCAGCGCTTTCGAATCATCATTCTGAACCCCGGGGTGGTGCCTCCTCCCGGGGTTCGTGCATACTGCGGGAATTGACTCCCCGCAAGGAACCACCCCATGCTCACCCTGCCCGACCTGCTGCTCCCGGCCGAACTGGCCGAGATCCACGCCCTCATGGAC
>CAWUOE010000059.1:0-12849 GCA_963923355.1 uncultured Gemmataceae bacterium
CGCAAACGATCAGTCCGGCACAGTTGGATGAATTCCGTGAAACCCTTTTGATACATCAGGCAATGCGACTGGTTTCCCTGGTGCGTGACAAAGATTTCGCCTTGGATTGGGCCGGGAAGGGAATGGTGAACGAGCGCCCTGTGGAAGCAATTCTGGTTCGGGCGGATGGGCGACGGCCGTTACGGATGAGTTTCGACTTGGAGACGGGATACCTGGTCCGAACCAGCCACACGGTTTTGGTGGAAGGCAAGCCCTTGCTGCAGGAAGAGACCTACGGTGATTTCCGGAAGCTGGGTCTTTACAAACGCCCTGTCAAGATGGTCACCACCCGCGATGGCAAGCCCTTGATCGATGCGGAACTGGTGGACGTGCGCTATCCCGAGAAGATCAGTGAGGCGGAATTCCTTGCCCCCTGACACAATGCCTGACAAGGGTTTCGATTTGGGGGAGTGTTTTCATCCATGCGGGAAGGCGTGCACGAGGTACGGCAGGGCGAGGACGGTTGGACATTGTCCCGCTGGTTGCGCGAGCGATTCGTCCTCGGGCCGAGGACGGCCCTGGATCTTGTCACTTCCGGCAGATTGTCGGTCAACGGCCTTGCGGTGATGGACCCTGGCAGGCGAATCGCGCCGGGCGAAAAATTCGTGCTGGCCCCGGCGGGCAAAGCCCGGGGGCCGGCGGTTGGTAGTTCTGTCCCGGCGAAACCTGGCAAGGGGACCAGCGTCAAAGGCCCTTCTGTCGATGCAACCCGCCGAGAGCGGGACATGGTGATCGAGTACCTCGATGATCAGATCGTGGTGGTGCGCAAGCCGGCCGGGCTGACCACCCAGAGAAGCGCCCGGGAGGCGGCCGAGTTTGGGGAAAGGGCGCGTAGCTTTCTTCCGGCAACCCTTTTGGATTTGCTGCGTCGTCAGCTTTCAGGCGGGCCTCAGGCACCACTTCCCAAACTTTGGGCGGTGCACCGGATCGATCAAGACACCAGCGGATTGGTGGTGTTCGCGCGTACCCAGGAAGCGGCCACCGATTTGTCCAACCAGTTTCGCGAGCATGGCATTGTTCGAAAATACTGGGCCGTTATCCGGGGCGAGGCGAAAGAGCAAACCATTCACAGCCACCTGGTTCAGGACCGCGGAGACGGCAGGCGGGGGTCCGGCCCTGAGGGCCCCGATTCCCGCCATGCGGTTACCCATGTGCGGATCATTCAACGATTCACCGGCTTCACCTGGGTGGAGTGCGAGTTGGAAACCGGTCGAACCCACCAGATCCGCATCCATTTGGGTGAGGCAGGAACCCCACTTTGCGCGGAGAAAATCTACGACCGGCCCCTTCATGGTGGTCCAAGGCCCGACGGTGGGAACTTTCCCCGCATCGCGCTCCACGCCCACACGCTTGGAATCAGCCATCCCGCCAGCGGCAAACAGATGGTGTGGCATGCGCCATGGCCACCTGACCTATTGATTCCACTCCAGGTACTGGCACGTCAGGCAGGGGTACAATTGGCAGACCCGCAAGGCGGCATGGGGATTTAGTCTGGCTTTGCTTTGAAAAATCATCATGCGAAAAGCAAGCGGGGCGGGAGTTAAACTCCCGCCCCGCTTGCTTGACTTACCAGCCAAAAAGCAGCGTGATTAAGCGCCGGGTTTGGTGTCGGAAGTTTCGGTGGTGGTGGTTTGGCTCTGGGTGAGCTCCACCGGGGTCTTGGTCCCGCTGATGTCGATGGTGAGGTTGCCCTTCACGTCCATCGTCATGGAGGACTTGGCAGGGCGACCTTTGGCTGCGTCGAACAGCACCTCGCCCGAAGCCTTGGTGCTTTCCAAGGTGGCCTTCTCAATCTTGAAAGGGAGGGCACCGGAGGAACTGCTGCCTGGTTCGTATTTCAGCGTGGCGGTGATGCCGATCTTGTCCATGGCATCCGCTTTACCGTTGTAGGTGTATTTGTAGTCGCTGAGGTAGGAGCCGATGGGCCCAAGCTTCAGGGTGTTTTTGAGTTCCCAAGAGTCGCCTTGGGCCACTTCCTTGTTCGGGACCACGCGGAAGGTGGGCTCAGACATGTCGATGAAGGCCTTCTCGTCGAGGATGCCATTGAGCAGCGGCTGCATGGCAGGGTTGGCGTTCACAAGCTTCTTGACGAACTCCTCGCGGTCGAGGACCTTGATGATCTTGTTTTCTTTGGTGTCAAGCAACACGGTGAATTCCGCACCCACCAAAGCCTTGAAGAACTCGCTGAGGGGGTTGCCGGGACCGGAGGGGTTTTTGGAGTTGTATTCGATCTTGGTGCCACCGATGTCGATGGCCATTTCCACGGCCTCGATCTTTTGCTTCAGGGTCCAAGTGTCGCCTTCCTGTTTGGTCGGTGTCCAAGCGAACAGGAATGTCTGTTTCTGCTCTTGGTTGACCTTGCTGCCCTGAACCACCAGTTCCTGCTTGGTGGTGGTGCTCATGGTCTGATAGAAGGTTTTGTCCTTGGTGAAGGTCCAAGCCAGTTTAGCCTTCGCCCCGGTTGCGGTGGGAGCCTTGGGGGCCTCCTTAGGAGCTTCCTTGGCTGCCTCTTTCGGGGCTTCCTTGGGCTTCTCAGCGGCTTTCTCCTGGGCCATGGCGGGCAACCACACAATGCCCAGACTCAACAACGCCATCGGAATCCAACGCAAAGTCATCACCCAAACCTCCCGCACGACGGGCGAACCCAAGGGATCCCTTGGTGAAGTAGTCCATTGACTGTTAAAGCTACACCGGGCAACAACGGAAACAAGCCCAACGACCGGCCATGAAAGGCTTTCAAGGTGGTCAGGGATTCCTTGCTACAAAAGCCTGCAGCCTTCTTATATGAGTTTATAGTTTTTGCATGTTTGGTTTCCAGTCGTATTCGAAAAGCCTCCCGGGAGAACTGCCATGGATTTGCTCACCACTTTGCCCGGCTCGGCCATGGAGGGGTTTTTTCCAGCCGGATGGGATTTGGGAGTTATTGACAAGCTGGGTGAGCTGCGTGGGGAGGGCCTTTCCAAGCCCAGGCCTTGGTGGAACCCGGGTTTTCAGCTGGTGTCCTGTGGCACACTGGCCGATTTTGACACGATGTTGGGCCATGCGATCGCCTACGAAATCAAACAAGCCAAGGACCACGGACGCCAGTTGGCGATGATTCTTCCTGTTGGTCCCATGGGCATGTACCGCTGGGCTGTCTGGTTCCTGCAGCAGTGGGGCGTGGATTGCCTGCATGTCCACGGGTTCAACATGGATGAGTGGAGCGACGCGCACGGTAATACCCTTCCAGGCGATCACCCCGGGGCTTTCCAGCATGCCATGGAACAGGCTTTTTATGGTCCGTTGGGAGCCGCTACAGTCCCCTTGTCCCAGCGCCATTTTGCCACGCGGGAAAAACTGCCCACTTACGCGCAGCGCATCGGGGAGTTGAAGGCCAAGGGTGCGCGGCTTGTCACGGTTTTTGGGATTGGCAGGGTCTGCCATATCGCCTTTTGGGAGCCCCAGTTTGCCGCGGAATATCCCTCCGCTAAAGAATGGGCTGCCGATACCCACCGCCTGGGTGCCAAATTGCATCCACTCACCATCGAGCAGAACGCCATTACCAGCTTCAAAAGTTGGACAACCCGGGTACCGGCGTTCGCCAACACCATCGGACCGGGACTTTTCCTGCAAAGTGACGGAATTTTAGGAGGGGCAGATGGCACCCTGGGACGCGGGATGCAATGGCAAGGTTTGTCACTACGCATGACGCTGGCACATGAGCCAACACCCTGGATTCCCAGCAGCAACATGACAAAATTGCCCGGCAAACTGTTCGTCCTTGGCGAGTTGCTGGACGGGCTGGATCCTGAGTGCAACTGACCCTTCTCAGACCTTGCGGATGGTAGCCAAAGCGGCCAAGGCCTCGGCCCGGGCTTTGTCATGCTGAACCGTGGGCATGGGATAGTCCTTGCCCAGTTTCACTCCGGCTTCCGCCAAGACCAGGGGAGGAGCTTCCCACGGGCGGTGGATGTATTCGGCGGGCATATTGGCCAGTTCGGGCACGTGCTTTCGCACGTAGGTTCCAGAAGGGTCGAATTTCTCCCCCTGCCCCACCGGGTTGAAAACTCGGAAGTAAGGCGCGGCGTCAGCGCCGCAGCCACCGACCCACTGCCAGCCCAGCGTGTTGCTTGCCAAGTCAGCATCGACGAGGGTGTCCCAGAACCAGCGGGCACCATTTTGCCAGGTCTGGATCAGGTCCTTCACCAGGAATGACCCGGCAATCATTCGCACACGGTTGTGCATCCATCCGGTGGACCACAGTTCGCGCATTCCGGCATCAACCATGGGATAACCGGTAAATCCTCTCTGCCACGCGCGCAGGGCCTTGTCATCCACCTTCCATGGAAAACGCTCGTAATCCTCACGCAGCGGGCGGGACGGGGTGTGAGGAAAGTGGAACATCAAGTGGTAGGCAAATTCACGCCATCCCAACTCTTTGAAGAAGTGCTCGACTCCCCCTGGAAGTTTGGAACCGGGTTTCAGCCCGGTTGAATCCAGAACCGCGTGCCAAGCCTGGCGCGGGCTGATCTCTCCGCTGGCCAAATAAGGAGATAACCTGCTTGTGCCGAAATCCGCCGGGAAATTGCGTCCTTCCAAATAACCAGATGCTGCTTCCCGGCCAAACCGATCCGCCAGATCCAAAGCTGCATTTTCCCCATGTTTCCAGGTGGAGCCCATGGTTTTATCCCACGGGATCGTGGGCAGCAGTTTCAAGTCTTTTAGAGTGTCTGATTTTGGCCAATCAACCAGGGGGCGCATGCTGCGTGGTGCAGGCCACGGGGTCTCCGGATGCCAGCCATCGTATGCGCCTTTCCACATGGGGGTGAACACCTGGAATGGTTTACCCTGTTTGTTCTGTACCTCGGGCGGCTCCTTCAGCAGGCAGCCATTGAAACTTTCCACCTCAAGTCCGTCAGCTTTGAGCTGTTTTTTCACCTCGCTGTCGCGGGCGATGATGGAAGGCTCCCAGCGACGGTTCCAGTAGACGGCCTGGGCCCCCGTTTCCTTGGTCAGGGACCTGAGAACTTTCAGGGCAGGGCCTTTTCGAATGATGAGGCGGGATCCCTTGTTTTCGAGGGATTCGGCCAGTTTTTCGAGGGCATGGTGAGTCCACCAGCGCTTGGCAGCGCCTTGGGGCCATTCCCCCTCCTCCTCGGGGGACCAGATGAAAACGGGAAGGATTGGCCTGCCCGACTGGGCTGCCCTGTGCAGGGATGGATTATCCCCCAGGCGCATGTCGTGACGAAACCAGACAATCGCGGGTGGGTTTTGGCTGGACATGGTGACTCCTTGCGACTCAGCCGCGGACCTTCAGGGTGGAAAGTCCCCCGTCCACAGCCAGTACTTGCCCGGTCACCCACGAGTTGCAGGGATCCAGGAAAAATTCGATGGCTTGCGCAATGTCTCCAGGTTCGCCAAGTCTTCCCAGGGGGTGCATGGCGATGCTTGCTTTGACCGACGCCTCGTTCTGGGTCAGTCGTGAGGTGAGGGGAGTCTTGGTCAAACCAGGCGCGACCACATTGACGCGGATGTTGCGGGCGGCGTAGCTGGCGGCGGCACTCAAAGCCAACCCTGTGATACCTGCCTTGGCGGCAGCAATCGCCTCGTGGTTGGGAAGGCCGATTTGGCTGGCAGCGGTGCCCAAGAGCACAATGGAACCGCCCGTTTCGCGCATGGCGTTCGCGCCGGCGCGAACACAGGAAAATGCGCTTGCCAGGTTTGTTGCAATGATTTGGTGAAATTCCTCAGGAGTGGTCAGGTGGGCTGGTTTCAACAGGATGGAGCCGACACAGTTGACCAGACCATCCACGCGGCCGTGCAACTCACGCGCGCGTTCGACCAACCTGTCCACATACGCCGGGTCGGTCGCGTCACCCGCAAAGGCATGACCATTCAACTCCCCGGCGAGTGATTCGAGAGGCGCGGACTGCCTTGCCCCCAGAACCAAGTTTGCGGCTTGGTTTTTCGCCAGTCTTTTACAAAGAGATGAACCGATTCCCCCGGTTGCCCCCAAGACCACATACACAGGCAAGGGGCTGAAGTCTGGAAGTGTCATGCACGCCGCCTGTTGCCTAGTGGTCGGGATATTGGAAGGAATCAGATTTCAGTTTCATTTGTAGCCAGGCGGAGGTCAGGGCGGGCGGTCGCTTTCACAAGCTGTTTTCGGAGGCCAGCTTCAAACGGATCCGACCAGCCTGCCTGGTGATTTCCCCGCGCTGTTCATCCGAGAGGCGAAGGAGGTTTTTCACCTGGAGGCTCATCCGAGGGTTCTTGGCGAGCAGTTTCTGGTGGCGGTTTAGAAAATCCCAATAGAGCGTGGTGAACGGACAGGCGGATTCTCCGGTGGATTCATCCGGTTTGTACCGACATCCGCGGCAATGGTTGCTCATGCGATGAATGTATTTTCCAGTTGCAACATAAGGCTTTGAGGCCATGACTCCGCCATCGGCGTACTGGGACATGCCCAAGGTATTGGGCAATTCCACCCATTCCACCGCATCGACATAGACTGCCAGATACCAGGAATGGGCTTGTTTCGGATCGACGCCCAGGAGCAAGGAAAACAGCCCGGTCACCATCAGGCGCTGGATGTGGTGGGCGTAGCCAAATTTCAGAGTCTGGGTGATGGCGTCGCGCAGGCAAGCCATGTCGGTTTGTCCGGTCCAATAAAAACTTGGGAGGGGTTGCCTCGCATTCAGGGCGTTCCTGTCGAGATAGCCGGGCATGTGCAGCCAATAGACTCCGCGGACAAACTCACGCCAACCAAGGATTTGCCGGATGAAACCTTCCACGCTGGCCAACGGCGCCAAGCCCGACCGCCAGGCCTCCTCTGCCTTGCGGCAAACCATCAGGGGTGAAATCAGCTTCATATTGAGCGCGGCTGACAGTCGGGAGTGGTAAAGCCAAGGCTCGCCTTCCCAGATCGCGTCCTGATAGGCACCGAACCAGGGCAAACGGTTTGTGATGAAATCATCGAGAGCTGATTCGGCTTGGGCGGGGGTGACAGGCCAATCAAACTCATTGTTCTGACCCGGGTGGTCTGAAAAGGTTTTTTGCACCAGATCGATGACTTCTCGGGTGATGGCGTCGGGAGGAAAAGGCGTGGGTTTCGGCAGCATCCCGGGGCCTTCCCTGCCGAATGAGGAACGGTTTTCCGCATCGAAGTTCCAGGCTCCCCCTGCGGGGTTGTCGCCATCCATCAGGATTTGATGCTTTTGCCGCATGGGGCGGTAGAAGAATTCCATGCGTAGTTGTTTGCGTTCCTTCGCATGCCGTGTGAACTCTTCCCGGGTGCAGAGAAAATGGGTGTCTGCCAATTCGTTCCAGGTGCAATCCTGAACCCGGAGGACGGCCAGTAATTCTTCCCGCACCCTGAAATCACCAGGCTCCACGAAAACCACTTCACCGGGATGGTGGCGCACGATGGCGCGCCGTAATTCCCCGCCCAAGGTGTGGGTGTTTTTCGGGTCATCCAAAAGCACATGGTCCACCGTCCAACCGCGTTTTCGGATGTCCGCTGAAAAATGGCGCATGGCTGAAAGAAACAGCGTCGTGCGGGTTTTGTGTGACCAGACATGTGTGGATTCACCCCGGACTTCGGCAAGAAAAACCACATCCTGCTTTGGGTTGAACTCCAGAAAGGCCGGGGAATTGCGGTCCAACTGGTCGCCGAGTACCAGCACCAACCGTCGACAGGGGGGATTTTTCGTTCCCTTGGCTTTGGCGCCACCCATTGGTGCATCCCTTTGCGGGTTTCATGTGGAAAATGAGGCACATCTCATAAAGATGCACATCCAAATAACTTTCATTTACTGTTAGGCTGGAGATACCAGCCGCGTTTCAAACCGGTGGATTTACCCCGCCCCGACACCCCTTGGCTTCCATCCAGAGAGACGGATTCATGTCCCAGGCATTTGGTGGTTCCAAATCAGTGGAACCTGACAAGGCCATCAGCCCCTTTGGTTTTGCCCGGGTGGCCACGGCGGTGCCCCAATTGCACCTGGCCGATCCCAGCGCGAATGCCCGCGAGACCGTGGAGATGCTGGCCGAGGCGGACCGGGAAGGTGTGGATGTCATCGTTTTTCCTGAACTGGGACTGACGGGTTACACGTGCGGCGACCTTTTCGCGCAAAATGCCCTGCTGGAATCCGCCCAAAACGCTCTGGAAACCGTGCGTCAGGCGACCTTGGAGGTGTACCAGGGCCTGGCGGTGGTGGGGTTGCCCGTTCGGCATCAGGGGCGGTTGTACAACTGCGCGGCGGTGCTGGCCCATGGCATGGTTTTGGGGCTGGTCCCCAAGGCCCACCTGCCCAACCATGGCGAATTTTACGAGGCACGTCATTTTCAACCGGGTCTGGGGCAGGTTGGCGGCAGTGTGAAATCGGGTGGTTTGCAGATACCTTTTGGTGTGGACTTGCTGTTTCCCCACCGCGAAATTCCGGGTCTGGTGGTAGGGGTGGAAATTTGCGAGGACTTGTGGGTACCGGTTCCTCCGAGTTCCGCCCAGGCCATGTCTGGTGCGACCCTGTTGCTGAACCTTTCGGCCAGCAACGAGGTGGTAGGGAAAGCACCCTATCGCCGTACTCTGGTTCAGGCACAATCGGGGCGATGCCTGGGGGCGTACCTGTACGCCTCGGCCGGGGTGGGCGAATCCTCGAGTGACTTGGTTTTTGGCGGCCACACGATCATCGCGGAAAACGGCCAGATATTGGCAGAGGGGAACCGGTTCAGCCACCACAACCGTTTGCTGGTGGCGGACATCGACCTGCAGAAGGTGTCTCACGATCGCCAGGTTTCGACCACTTTTGTTCAGGATTCGGTCTCGTCAGGCGCCTTCAGGTCATTCGGCTGGGGCGTGCCAGTCCGGAAAAATCCCGCGGAGTTGCCCCTGCGACGCGTGGTAGATCCCAGCCCATTTGTGCCCGCACACCCGGCCACCCGGGATGAGCGTTGCGAGGAGATATTCTCGATCCAGGTGGAGGGCTTGGCTCGGCGCTTGCGTCAGGTGCCTGTGCGTCACCTAACCTTGGGTGTATCCGGAGGACTGGATTCCACACTGGCCCTTTTGGTGGCGGTGGCTGCCTTGGATCGGCTTTCATTGCCGCGCACCCAGTTATTGGGATTGTCGATGCCAGGCTTCGGCACGACCCAGCGGACCCGGGAAAACGCGCGCGCCCTGATGCGTTTGCTGAAGGTACAGCAAGAGGAAATCGATATTCGCGCCCTTACGATTGAGGAATTGAAGGCCCAAAAACACGAACCCTTCGGCATCAGCCTGGCAGGCAAGTCTGTGGACAAGCTTCAGAAGGAATTGGAGAACCTGCCCCGCCATGATCGAAGCGACCTGGTGTTTGAGAACACCCAAGCCCGGGTGCGGACCAGCCTTCTGATGAACAAGGGATTCGCGCTGGGTACCGGTGACCTGTCGGAACTGGCCCTTGGCTGGTGCACCTACAATGCCGACCACATGAGCATGTATTCGGTGAACTCCTCGGTTCCCAAAAGTCTGGTGCGCTTCCTGGTGGAGTGGATCGCAAACCACCGCCACGAGGGTGAAATCCGCGAACGGTTGCTGGATGTCCTATCTACCCCCATCTCACCGGAGTTGTTGCCGACGGGGCCGGGAGGGAGCCTCGGGCAGTCCACGGAGGAGGCTGTTGGCCCGTATGAGTTGCACGATTTCTTCCTGTTCCACTTCCTGCGCCATGGTTCCAGCCCTGAGCGAATCCGTTGGTTGGCCATGCAGGCAAAGTTTCAGGGGAACTATTCTGAGGAAGATATCCGGCGCCGTTTGCACCTTTTTGTGCTGCGCTTCTTTGGCCAACAGTACAAACGCAATTGCCTGCCCGATGGGCCCAAAGTGGGAACCGTTAGCTTGTCACCCCGAGGCGATTGGCGTATGCCCACCGATGCCAATCCCAGCGCTTGGCTGAGTTGGTTAATGGTATCTAGATAGAATGTTATATCATAATAATTTAGTTTAAGTGTTAAGTTTCAAGTCAAACACCCATTGTCCGTTTTGGATTGGGTGGGGCCCGAAAGGCCCCTACAGGTTCACCAACCCTTCCAAAAGCTTGGTTTTTCCGATCAAGAAAAGGCAATTCAAACCCTACCACGAATCCAACCGTAAAATGGATATCCGCGGATTTGCTTGCTTTTGAAAAGTGACCAATACTGCGGTTGTTGGCACAAATGGCTGAATTATGCTTGGGTTGGGTTGTGACACGTCCCTGACCCGCCCGGCTTCCACCCTTTGCTTGACTCCGCAGGAACAGCACCATGGGCTCTCGCAACCTTGGCCCCAGACTGTCCCAGAAGATCTGGCTTGAGCACCTGGAACGGCGTGATGTGCCGGCAGTGGTGCTCGACATGGATCTGGTGAAGCAAAACCCGGCTGATTTTCGTCAGGATTCCATCCTGCTCAAGCTAACCTCGCTGGAAGCGCCCAACTACAGTCCCAACGCCTACGCCCCGGGTTTGCAACTGGTCCAGAAATATCAAATCCTGCCCAACCTGTATGAGGCGAAGATCAGCGGACGGTCGCTGTACGAAACCCTGCAAAATCTTGCGCCCAGCAACAAAGTCGACCTGGTCCAGCCCAACGCCAAGATTACCGCCAACGCGATTCCAAACGATCCCAGCTTTTCGAAACTGTATGGACTCAACAACACCGGCCAGACCGGGGGCAGGTTTGACGCTGACATTGATGCCGCGGAAGCGTGGGACTCGTTCAGCGGGAACGGCCAGACCGTGGTAGCGGTTATTGACACGGGCGTGGATTACAACCACCAGGATCTCAAGGAAAACATCTGGACCAATACCCGGGAAATTGCGGGCAACGGCGTGGATGACGACGGGAATGGCTACGTTGATGACATTCACGGCTATGATTTCGCCAACAGCGATGCCGATCCGATGGATGACAACGGGCATGGCACTCACGTTGCCGGCACCATCGGGGCAGTGGGGAACAACGGTATCGGAATAGCCGGGGTAACCTGGCGCACCAAGATCATGGGGCTCAAATTCCTCGACGCCTCGGGGAGTGGTTATTTGTCCGACGCCATCCGGGCGCTGGATTATGCGGTCGCGAACGGGGCCAGGCTATCCAACAACAGTTGGGGTGGCGGCGGTTATGAGGCCACCTTGGGGCAGGCCATTTCCAAGGCCGCCGGGATGGGGCACATTTTTGTCGCCGCCGCGGGCAACTCGGCTTCCAACAACGACGTGACGGCCAGTTACCCTGCCAGCTACGCCTATGACAACGTGGTGGCTGTTGCGGCCACCGACCAGAACGACAACCTGGCTTCCTTCTCTAATTATGGCGCCACCACGGTGGACATCGCCGCCCCCGGCGTGAATATCTACAGCACCCTTCCGGGGAACGCATACGGTTCGTACAGCGGTACCTCGATGGCTACCCCCCATGTGACCGGAGCTTTGGCCCTGTTTTTGGATGCCAATCCCTCCGCCACGACCTCGCAAGCCCTGACAGCCCTTTACCAAAGTGCTGATTCCCTGGTTTCCCTCACCAACCGGGTGGCGGGGGCCAGGCGGTTGAATGTAGGCAACATGCTCAAAGGGATCACTTCCCCGCCACAGGTTACCGATGTGGCAGGTGCCAAGGTCACCAAGGGGCAATTCAATTCGGCCAACAACCAGGTTTCCAGCGCCACACTGACTTTTTCCGAGGCCATTGATCCAGCCAGTTTCACCATTTCGGACCTGGTATTCCGCGGCCCCTCCGGAATCCTTCCGGTTACCGGTGTCACCCCGGTGAGCGGAAGTGGCAATCAACAATTCTCTGTTTCCTTCGACCCATTTTCGCAAGCCGGGACCTACAGCCTGCAGGTCGGGCCGGGCGTTCAGGATGTCGCAGGCAACCTAATGGACCAGAATGCCAACGGGGTGAATGGTGAGGCCTCCGATATCTTCACCCTTTCGTGGTCCCAGCAGGCTCAGACGGTTTACAGCAACACCACGGATGTGAACATCAAGGATTTGCGAACGGTATCCTCCACCATTCAGGTGGGTGCGGACTTGTTGGTGGGTGACCTGAATGTTCGGCTGAACATCAGCCACTCCTACGTGAGCGATCTTGTGCTGGTGGTTCAGGCCCCTTGGGGTAGCCAGTACACCCTGTACAACCGGCGGGGTGGCAGCGGTGACAATCTGGTGAACACTCTTTTTGACGATCAGGCATCCGCCGCAATTTCTCAAGGAAGCGCACCCTTCACGGGCAGCTTCCGGCCGGAAAATTCACTTGCCGGCGTGAATGGCAGAAATGCCAAAGGCACTTGGACCTTGCTGATATCGGACCGTCAAACGCGTGATTCGGGCAAACTGCTGGATTGGACGCTTGAATTCACGCAGCAGACCCAGGTTGCCAGCCTTTCCGGACGCCGACTGACTCCCGGACTGTTGCAGACGATGGTATCAATTCACAGCGTGGAACTGCCTGCAGGTGATGTGTGGAGGGGCGGGGCGCTTCTTTCCTCTGACTCACCCGTTACCCCTGTGGTGCAGCCGAAGTTGGCGACGGCCCCTGACAACGACTTTCCTGTCTCAACCAAAAAGGTATTGGTTCCTCCCGGTCGAGCGGCATTGTTGGCGATGCTGGACCGGGTTGTATGGTCTCGTTTGATGTCCGATGAACTGCTTTCCCGGCGGGGAAGTGTGAAGCTGTCTTAAACCCTGGGTTTGTGATAGTCCAAACAAGCAGCGACCCGCCGATGGATTGCATCGGCGGGTCGTTTATTTACCAGCTTTGGCGGATTAGCGAGCTGGCAGTTGGTTGGGCAGGGGAGCCGCCGCGGGAGCGGGCAGCGT